>NZ_BBAD01000176.1 GCF_001311075.1 Secundilactobacillus similis DSM 23365 = JCM 2765 | reverse complement strand
TTTGTGTCCAGCGTAAGCATTCTTCTGTTCAGTTTGTGAAATTTGATTTGCGTGAACTGTCGATTCCGGTAAGCGACTAGGTTCCTGCTGTGGGGCCGGCCTGAGCCGAAGGGCGGTCTCAGGCCTCGAATTGAAGCCTCGCCAAAAAACGTGCGAGTCTTCAATTCGTCCCCGATAATTGTCGGTTGTTGGAAGTTCGTCAACAACCGACAATTATCGCGACACAGCATACACCTAGTCGCTTACCTACATCTCACATTGCGCAATTCGGTACCATTGCAGCGCATCTCAAACGCTTAACTGAACGACTTGCAACAGTATCACAACGACTGACGTTGAGTCGACAAACGCTAAAGCTGATCAACAATCGATGTCTCGTCATCGTGACGGACAAGACGTCGATCTATTCTGAACGTTGACTTAATGCGCTCGAGCGGACTGTGACACAATGCTGTAACGTTATCGTTTAATGTTTACTGAGATGTTCGCGATTGTCAGCGTACGACAGTTTAGCCCTTCATGATAAA
>NZ_BBAD01000175.1 GCF_001311075.1 Secundilactobacillus similis DSM 23365 = JCM 2765 | reverse complement strand
CTCCGGCGCTATGCGAGGCTGGAACGCAGTGGCGGGCCTACGAGCTAGGAATGGGCAAAAACCGCCCATGCCGGATCTCTCCGGACCCGCGTATGACTAAGGCACTCGCACCCCGAACCCCACGGGGCACGACTGCCCAAGTCATACCGACACTGCTGAGCCTCGCGCGCCTCCGCCTCCCGCTACATGGTGCGCTGTAGTCGACCAGGACAGCTGATTGTCACATTCTGAAGTTGACGAAAGTGCGTAATATCAACGTCATATGATAACTCAACAACTGCGGAAACAATCGTGGTCAGTGTTCAGTGACCGCAATGAATCAACGATTGTGTGATGTGACAACGTATCAGTTGTACGTTGCGTTTATGCTACGTTGCCGTTAAACGTATTTTGAGATGTTCTACAATAGTGCCGAATTACGCTAAAGTGAGATGAAGGTAAGTGGCTAGGTGGATGCTGTGTCGCGATAATTGGTGGTTGTTGGTGCTTTTCCCAACAACCGCCAATTATCGGGGACGAATTCAAGACTCGCACGGGTTTTGGCGAGGCTTGGATTCGAGCCTGAGACCGCTCTTCGGCTCAGGCCGGCCCCACAGCAGGAACCTAGCCGCTTACCGGAATCGACAGTTCACGCAAATCAAACTTCACAAACTGAACAGCAGAATGCTTACGCTGGACACAAGCGACAA
>NZ_BBAD01000174.1 GCF_001311075.1 Secundilactobacillus similis DSM 23365 = JCM 2765 | reverse complement strand
CCTCGAAGTTAAGCCTCGCCAAAACCCATGCGAGTCTTAACTTCGTCCCCGATAATTAGCGGTTGTTGGAAGGTCATCAACAACCACCAATTATCGCGACACAGCATCCACCTAGTCGCCTACCTACATCTCACATTGCACAATTCGGCAATATTACAGTTCACCTCAAGTGCTTAACTGCACGGCTTGCGGCAGTATTGCGACGCCTGACATTGATTCGACAAACGACAGTATTCATTGATCATCAATCAACGCAAACGTGCTGTATGACTGGCAGATTTAGTATCGCGTAATCGTTGATTCATTGCGGTTATTGAACATTGACCACGATCGTTTCTGCAACTGTTAAGTTACTATCCAACATAGCTGTCATGCAGTTTCGTCAACTTCAGAATGTGACAATCAGCTGTTCTGGCCGGCTACAGCGCACTCTGTAGCGGGAGGCGGAGGCGCGCGAGGCTCAGCAGTGTCGGTATGACTTAAGCAGTCGTAGTCCGTGGGGTTCGGGCTGCGAGTGCTTTAGTCATACGCGGGTCCGGAGAGATCCGGCATGGGCGCTTTTTGCCCATTCCTAGCTCGTAGGCCCGCCACTGCGTTCCAGCCTCGCATAGCGCCGGAGCCTCCCGCGGCATTCTCTCGCTATAGAAAACCAGAATCACTTCACAAACTACACATGCTTACGCTGGACACAAACGACA
>NZ_BBAD01000173.1 GCF_001311075.1 Secundilactobacillus similis DSM 23365 = JCM 2765 | reverse complement strand
TTGTGTCCAGCGTAAGCATGTTTAATTTGTGAAACAATTCTGGTTTTCTATAGTGGGAAGATGCCACGGGAGGCTCCGGCGCTATGCGAGGCTGGAACGCAGTGGCGGGCCTCCGAGCTAGGAACGGAAGAAGACCACTTCCGTGCCGGATCTCTCCGGACCCGCGTATGACTAAAGCACTCGCAGCCCGAACACCACGGACTACGACTGCTTAAGTCATACCGACACTGCTGAGCCTCGCGCGCCTCCGCCTCCCGCTACATGGTGCGCTGTCGATAACCAAAATTGCTGACTGTCACATTCTGAAGGTGACGAAACTGCATGATGACAACGTTGAATGATAATCCAACACGCGAAAATAATCGTGGTCAATGTTCAGTAACCTCAATGAATCAACAATTGCGTTTTGCGCGGACCTATTACGTTGACATCCAGACGTCCGTTGCGATTTTGAAGCGTTGACTGATAATTAATTCTATTGTTTGTCGAATCAACGTCAGGCGTTGCAATACTACTACAAACCGTGCAGTTAAGCGTTTGAGATGATCTGCAATAGTGCCGAATTGTGCAATGTAAGATTTCGGTCAGCGGCTAGGTGAATGCTGTGTCGCGATGATTGGTGGTTGTTGGCGTACTTCCGACAACTGCCAATCATCGGGGACGAAGTTAAGACTCGCGCGGTTTTTGGCGAGGCTTAACTTCGAGGTTTGAGACCGCCCTTTGGCTCAGACCGGCCCCACAGCAGGAACCTAGCCGCTGGCCGGAATCGACAGTTTAAGCAAATCACCGCACTTCACAAACTAAACAGAAGAATGCTTACGCTGGACAC
>NZ_BBAD01000172.1 GCF_001311075.1 Secundilactobacillus similis DSM 23365 = JCM 2765 | reverse complement strand
TTCGTGATTCAAGTCGTAACACAACTCATCCACAATATTAATCAAGTCACTTCGTCACTAAATTCATTATTGTAAACCCGTAGTCGTTCCGTGGTGCGTGCTAGAGCTTCAACGACACCTTTAGTTTGAGGACGAAAAACGCGGCAGACAATGGGCTGATAACCAGCGTCCTTGCTGAACTGTTTGAAACGCTCATTCAAAACGACACGTTGTCCGATATCTGATTTCGCATGGTCTACGACCTGTTTCATATTGTCGAACCAAATCTCGCTCGGAACACCGCCGGTGTGATCGAATGCATCATCCATACAGTTGAACAGTGTATCTTGCTACGCTCAAAAATTAATGTGATGTATTTAAGCTTGGAGTAAGGTAAGACATACAAAAAGATGTTGAACGTAAACGACCTTCCCTCATTGTTGTAAAGGGTCATCTCTTCCTTCCAGTCGACTTGTGCTGAAAGTCCAGCAGTGTGTTCAACTCGGATGGTCGCCTTGTGAACCTGATGGTGCTTGTACTTAGCACAGTGGTCTCTAACAATTGAATACTTGCCGGTAAAGCCATGTTTTTCAATAAATTTGAAGATAGCCATCGCAGAACAGCCAATCTCTAGTTTCTCACTGATCTTCTCTTTGAAAGGGTCGAGCTTACTGGGACGAGCTGGTTTAGGATGGTGCTCTACTTGTGGCTGTTGAGCTTCCTCATAGGCACGTTTAACAGTACGGTAATCACAATTGTATTGTTGAGCGATGGCAGCGAAATTGGGCTTAATATCTTCAATCATAAATCTTCTAACTTCCTCTCGAATATCTTGTCTCACATCGTTTTCCTCCTTGGTTACGATGTGATTTATGATATCAAAAAATGTAGGAAAACCGACAATTTCAAATTGCCATTTTCCTACATTTTACCGCCGCCATTAAC
>NZ_BBAD01000171.1 GCF_001311075.1 Secundilactobacillus similis DSM 23365 = JCM 2765 | reverse complement strand
ATATTATATGTACGAAGGCATTTCATTTACACAAGATTCTTGACGCTACCCAAAATTAGTGTGATACTGCTGATTATAATCTTTTAAAATGGTGGCCATTTGATCATGTTTGTGCGCACTCTGATCTTCGTTTTCACTTAATGAATAAGTAATCGCAATTCGGGGCCAATTAGGATCCAGCTGATTATGAGTAGTCTTTTTCGCGGCTTTAAAGGCTTGATAATAGCGTTGCGCCATTTCAATGGAACTGGTGGTCAAAATAGCATTATAGTTGCCATGACCCAAGCTGGTTTTACGTGGGCCTTTTTGTAAAATATATTGAACAACTTGGTTAATATGTTCATCGGTCTCAAAGTCAGCCGGAGTTAAATACGTTTCTTCCAAGTCCTTGACTGACATCGCTTGAATCTTGGCTTGAATTTTTGCTTCATCAGCTGTACTCAGCAGGCGGCCTTGCTTATCACGACGCGCTTTGACCCGCTGAGTTTCTTTTTCGAGGGCCCGGGTTATTAACGTATCTTTGCCAATCGTTGTTACATGTTCCACGTTAAACGGTAACACGGCTTGGTCCTCTAAGGCGTCTCGCAAGTTATACACGTGACAGACTTTACCAAATAGCTCCTCAGTCGTAACTGCTAGATCCCCCTTGAGCTGTTTCTTATTTTCATTAAAGATGGGGGTGCCGGTGTAACCATACCAATTACTGTTGACAAACGCTGCCCGGATTTCCTTTTGCATCTTACCAAACTGCGACCGGTGGGCTTCATCAACAAAGAAGATCACCCGTTGTTTTAAAGTCTTGCTAAAGCGGGATTGCTTACCGGTTGCCAGCTGGGCTTGCGTTTTTTTGACCGCCCGATGGAGTTTCTGAATCGAGGTAACCAAGACCTTACCGTCATTTTGTTGCAACTTACGCATTAAATCACCGGTATTTTGGGCTTCGTTAATGGCAATATCGTCATTGGCA
>NZ_BBAD01000170.1 GCF_001311075.1 Secundilactobacillus similis DSM 23365 = JCM 2765 | reverse complement strand
GGTCTACCAAACTAATTCTTTTTTGAATCAGCTCTTAAATTGTATCGAATCTCTTATAAGTTGTCAACCAGAACTTTTTAAAATCAACGTTTCAAGCAGTTCGTTATCGGTTGAAGTAACTTTATAAATATATCATCTCAAGCAATTGATGTCAACAATGAATTTTTCAAATTCTTGGTGATCATCGCTGATGCGCTCGCGACAACAGAAATAACTATACCAAGATATCACTACTTGGTCAACGTTTTTTTGAAAATAAATCCAACTTTTTTCAAATACTACTGGTTTTTAGTGTTACATGCACCTATAACGGCTCTTTGCAGCCGTTTTATTTCAAAATAATCACGTATTCGATCAGTTTTCAATCCGCTTATTTCAACTTTAAAGTCATCGCTCCTCAACGATTACCTTCATACTGTAACTTGTATCAACCATTTTTCGGATAACTAGCCTTGATCATTTCTCCTAACGCACTGATAACTACTCAATTTTAGGATTAACTTTTTGATTTTCGCAGTATCGTGATGTATTCCCAATTTTGACCGCAGTTTATCAACGATCCATCATTCACACTTCTGCACCTTAAACCCACTCGATCAGTTCGAATCATCAAAACAGTTTGTTGCTATCCTACTTTAGTAGATTAAATGATGCGATGATTGTTAGCGTTGATAGGCAGTTTATTTCTCAATTCTTTTTTCTATTCCCTTGTTATATCTGTGTATACAAATAGGACACTACACCATTTCGTATTCACCGTTCCGACCAAAGAAAAGAGAAATGGAATGAGTGTAATGTCCCTTACTGATAGTTTATCCGATTATTCCTTGAAATTACTGGCTCAAATGGTATCTTTACCAAAAATCTAAAAATTGAAACGATTCAAGGTACTAAATTCTTAGTCTCTTACCAAGATAACCACCCAACCCAAATGGTAGTTTCAGCGTGGTTTCACCGATAAAAGCGTTCGCTGCCTGACGAAAAATTGATTAAATTAACTTTTATTGCATCAAAAAAGCCGTTGATCTTAAC
>NZ_BBAD01000169.1 GCF_001311075.1 Secundilactobacillus similis DSM 23365 = JCM 2765 | reverse complement strand
GAGCAGCAAGCGCGTTTAAAACAAAAAATTGAGCGGGAAGATTTTAAATTACGGCAATCTAAATATTATGAAAGTCGGCAAGACCGCAAAGCTCGTTCTCGCCGATTAATTCAAAAAGGAGCTTTGCTAGAAAAATACTTTCAAGCTGATAACCTTTCGGTTGAACAAACCGAAGAGCTTTTAAAAACATTTGCCGATTACGTTAATGCCCATAAGCCGAATAAGCTCAAAAACGATCAACCTAATAACTAGGCCGATCGTTTTTATTTTCTGGATCATTTTTTGGCTTAATTTCTGGGTTTTGATCCGCAAAATCTTTTAATTGTTCTTGGATTCTTTTACCAATTTCGTCTTCAACTGATTTAAGCTCTAAGTTTGCTCTAATTTGTAATCCTTGAATGCCATTGTCATATGTCCACCGTTTAATTTTAGCCATGTCATTAGTTCGATAATAATTGGCAATTAGTTCGTTCCATTGATCCCACTTATCTAACGGCACATTGATTAAGCCTGCACCACCGTCAATCATAATTTTATTAGCACTTAAAGTCGCCGTCCTTTTGTTCCCGTCCCAAAAGATTTGTTGGCGCATATTATGATACATAACAGTCAATGCTTTATCAGTGGTCGTTGTTTGCGGATCAGCCAAAGTTTTTTGTAAAAAGGATTGTTCTTGTTTTTCGTTAATTAAGGGTGGTTCAAAAAAGTCTTCACTGCCTAAATCAACTCCTCCTTTTCCTTGCCGTAATTCTCCTGGTACTAAGGCGTCTTCCGCGGCCACAATCTTGTTAATTTGTTTTTCCATGGTTAACGTTAAGGAGGAATTTTGATCAGTGATATATTGCCACCCACGCTTTAAGTTAACAATTGTCAAAATATCTTCAACAGGAACGCCTGCCACACTCATGCCGTCCATAATGGTTTGTGTTTGCGGCAAAGTGGTATTTACGCCTTCAAAGCGGGCACTAGTGTGTACTAGCTTGGTAAAATTTGTTCGAGCAAACCGTTTGTTTTCTGCAACTGTAAATTGATACTTGTCCATATATGCTTGTGTCTTAGTCATATTTTGTGCCTCCTTTTCATTCCAACCACTGATTCTTTGACTCGTCCATGTTAAATCACGAAATGCTTTTCGTTGATAA
>NZ_BBAD01000168.1 GCF_001311075.1 Secundilactobacillus similis DSM 23365 = JCM 2765 | reverse complement strand
ACAAGCTACTGAACAGATTCCTATCTACAAGTGGCAAGATGAAGAAAAGGAGTACCTACATCAACTGCCAGAACACTTACTCGACCCCTTTTTCGAAGAGGACATTACCCGTGTCGTCTCCAAGGAATCGATGGTGATCTTTCGTAAATGTAAATACTCCGTAGATCCGCGCTACATCGGTCGCACTGTTGGCATAGAGCTTACCGATGATGAGCAACATATCCAAATCTATTATAACGGAGAGATGATTCGGGCGCACGTTATATCGACTCGTCAATTTAATTATAACGACGAAGATCGAGTTCAGATTCTAGGATCAGATTTACTCAAAGGTCACAGTAAAGAGGACATTGAAGCCTATATCAGTGAACATTTGAGTGAGTATGATGAAGTGTGAGGTGTAGACGATGACAAGTAAATTTCAAGAACTGTTGACCAACCTAGAAGTGTTACATCTAGATAAGATGCATGCCTACTTATCCGAGTACATCGACCAAATTAATGCACAACAGCTATCTTTCACCGATGCCATGCTTAGTCTAACTACAGCTGAACTAAACTGGCAGTCTGATCAAGAAATCGAACGAATCGTGCGACGAGCACGGTTTCCGCAACAGAAGACCCTTAAAGCATTTGATTTTGATTTTCAGCCAAACATCAATAAACAAGAGGTGCTGGGTTTCCAAGACCTAGCGTTCATGGAAAAACGAGAAAATCTGGTCTTCATTGGCAGTCCAGGTGTAGGGAAGACCCACCTTGCCATCAGCATTGGCATCGAAGCATGTCGACAAGGGAAGCGGACCCTATTTATTAACTGCCATGAGTTACTGAGTAGACTGCGTGCGGCTTATGAGAAAGGTGATCTTGATCGCAGTATCAATCGTTATGCGCGTTACGATCTGTTAGTCATCGACGAGATTGGTTACTTACCAATTGACCATGACGAGGCCAATCTCTTATTCCAACTGATTAACGCACGCTACGAGAAGAACTCCACTATCATTACCAGCAATACAGATTTATCCGGCTGGGTTGAAATTTTTCAAAATCCAACTGTCACTGGCGCTATCCTAGACCGAGTAGTCCACCACGTACATGTCGTGAAGATCACGGGTAAATCATACCGTTTGAAGGGTACCGATTGACCGCCTAAAACCTACATTTTCTAACCGCCATAAACCTACATTTTTACATCGCCATTGAC
>NZ_BBAD01000167.1 GCF_001311075.1 Secundilactobacillus similis DSM 23365 = JCM 2765 | reverse complement strand
AAATATTAAAGCGGGCGTGGGTATTGCTACGGGCGAAGCACTAGTTATACAAGCTGGAGAAAAAGGTAGCGGTATAAATAAGCCTATCTTTCTTGGTGACAACGTAAATACCGCTGCACACCTATGTGATAAAGCCAATAATGAAAATTATCCATATTTTACTTTGACCGATCAAAACGTTAAAGACAATTGTAAAAGGTACATTGCTAATCCTGATAATCAAACATTTGCAGATTTTTTAGCTACACAATTTCCAACTGACGAAGGAAAATACTTCTACGGGGGAAACTTTTGGAGAATTCCATTTAACGATAGACTCAAAGAATTGCAAAATGATTGTAATTTTTAAATTAACCCCAAAAGGCCACTAGGGTATACCCTATTGGTCTTTTTTATTTCTGTGCTATACTAGGAATTACAAGTGTTCATTAGAACTGTCCAAAAGGAGAATTGGAAATGGCTAAAATCGGTTATGCGCGTGTGAGTTCCAAGGAGCAACATTTAGATCGACAGTTAGCGGCTTTAAAAGACGTTGATAAATTATTTACGGATAAATTAAGTGGGGCTAACACTAATCGGCCAGAACTGCAAAAAATGCTGGCTATATTCGTGAGGGTGATATTGTAATGGTCACTGAATTAGATCGCTTAGGCAGAAACAACCATGATTTGACTAAGATCATGAACTCCATTCAAAATAAGGGTGCCACCTAGATGTGTTGAATTTACCGTCCATGACAGGGATTGCTGACCCAAATTTACGTCAACTGATGACCAACTTGATTATTGAACTCTATAAGTATCAGGCCGAAAGTGAACGTAAGCGAATCATTGAGCGCCAGCAGCAAGGGATTGCCTTAGCTAAGCAGCAGGGTAAATATCATGGGCGCAAACCCCAATACACCCAAGACGATCCCCGCTTGCAACATGCTTTTAAGCTTTACGAGGCAGGCATGAGTGATGTCGATGTTGCCCGTAATACAGGAATTAAACGGACAACCTTTATAAGGTATCGAAAGAAATTTAATGTTAACAGATAATAGGTATGACTAATTGTTGAAACCTATTTATACCACCAAATAAATACCTTTATGCGTTTTATGTATTCCATTAGTACTACTTTTATCTCGATTTTGTGTTCTTAAAGTCGTATTATGTAGGAGAATAAGGTATTCGTTAAGTATTACCTTTATCTTTATATGTTAGGAGGTGGGCCTAGAATAAA
>NZ_BBAD01000166.1 GCF_001311075.1 Secundilactobacillus similis DSM 23365 = JCM 2765 | reverse complement strand
GCCTCACCGGCAGAAATCAAGGAGAATGACTACAACTTAAATATTCCGCGCTACGTTGATACGTTTGAACCGGAACCCGATATTAATCTGGACCAAGTTAAAGCTGATCTGAAGCAACTAGACCAGGAAATCAGTCAGAATGAACAAGCCTTTAATGAATTAGCCAGCCAGTTAGTGACCACCCAGGTGACTGACCAGTCAAAACCGGAGGCCCACAATGAAAGATAACCAAGCTAAATATCCGCAATTAAGATTTAAAGGTTTCACTGACCCTTGGGACAAGCGTTATCTTGGCGATTACGTGGTTGACTATACTGAGAAAACTACCCAAGAAAACCAATTCCCTGTCTTGACGTCTTCGCAGCAGCAAGGAATTGTACTGCAATCCGAGTATTTCTCAGACCGTCAAGTAACGACTGACGAGAATATCGGATACTTTGTCTTACCTCGCGGATATTTCACATATCGAAGTCGAAGCGACAACAATATCTTCGTCTTTAATCGTAACGACATCATTGATAAAGGAATCATCAGCTATTTCTACCCCGTGTTTGGTTTGATTAACGCAGATTCAAACTTCTTTCTCCGGCGGATTAATAATGGTCTTAATAGGCAATTGGCAATTGCAGCCGAAGGGACTGGCCAACACGTCTTGTCCCTAAAAAAATTCAAGAAGATGGAAACCAGGTTCCCGTCGCTACCAGAACAAAAACAAATCGGGGAATTTCTTGAGTGCCTCGATGATCTCATCACAGTCAACCAGTGTAAGTTAGCTAAGCTTAAGGAACTTAAACAGGGCTATTTGCAGAAATTGTTCCCCAGAAATGGTAGCAAGTTCCCGCAATTAAGATTTGCAGGGTTTGCTGACGCTTGGGAAGAGCGTAAGTTGAGTACTGAATCTACAATAACAGCTGGTGGTGATATTGATAAATCGAAATTAAAAGAAGTTGGAGAATATCCAATTTTTGCTAATGCTCTTACTAATGATGGCATTGTAGGTTACTACGACTCATCTTACAGGGTGGAAGCACCCGCTGTTACTGTGACAGGTCGCGGAGATGTAGGGAACGCAAAGGCTAGAAAAGTTAATTTTACACCTGTAGTACGGCTACTAGCTGTTAAATCAAACCATGATGTAGATTTTTTAGAGAATGCAATTAATAATCATAAAGTATTAGTTGAATCAACTGGTGTTCCACAACTAACAGCACCACAATTAGGAAATTATAAGATATTCTTTCCGACTGGAGAAGAACAACAAAAAATCGGATCATTCTTTAAACAGATA
>NZ_BBAD01000165.1 GCF_001311075.1 Secundilactobacillus similis DSM 23365 = JCM 2765 | reverse complement strand
AATATGTATCTAACTTAAATAAATGATGCTTCCAAGGTGTCCTGGAGTCCTTTGAACCCTCGGTGGATCCGCTTCAGAGACTTCTCGTTATAAACATTAAACTGAGAAACCAGGAAGCGATCCAGTGAATCTTCCGTTGGAAATTGTTCTTTGTGGTGGGTGGTGCGCTTGAGATGCTTATTAAAGTTCTCAATCAGGTTAGTGGAGTATAGTGATTGCCGGATAGCTGGTGGAAAGTCCATGAAAGTGAGTAAATTCGGCATTTTAAGCAGATCTTTGATTAATTTGGGATAGGTCTGATGCCAGTTGTTGGCGAACTCATTCAGTTTCAGTTCGGCTGCTTCACGGTTGGCGGCCCGATGAACTTGTTTAAAGTCACTGATCACGGCCTTGCGGTCTTTTACGCGAACTTTGTTCATCAGATTCCGCCCAACATGAACCAGGCAACGTTGTCGTTTGGCTTTAGGGAAATGCCGATTCAAGCCTTCATCCAAACCAACTAACCCATCGGCCACAAACAACAGCACATCTTTAACGCCCTGCTTGATCAAGGTTCCCAGCAGTTCAGTCCAGATTCCAGTCGATTCCGTTGGCGCCACTTGGTAGTTCAGCACTTCTTTCGTACCATCTGGACGAATGCCAATCGCAATATGAACGGCTTCTTTTTGAACGGTATCCCGCTTTAACGGCAAGTAAGTGGCATCTAAGAAGATGGCCGCATATTGTGAAGCCAGTCGACGTTGCTGGAAAGCTTGAACCTGTTCATTGACGGCTTTAGTCATGTTGGAAACCGTGGCTTTGGAGTAGTGAGCACCGTACATTTTCTCAATGAGTTCGGCAATTTCAGCAGTGGTAATTCCCTTGGTATACAACTGAATGACCGTTGTTTCTAAATTATCACTGTGCCGACCGTAGGCTGGCAAGGTATGATTTTCAAACCGGCCATTGCGATCTCGAGGAATGGTTAAGTTAAGTTGGCCGTACTTCGTATCAAACGAGCGCTCATAACTGCCGTTGCGGTTATTACCAGTGTTAATCCCAGCGTATGAGTAGCGTTCGTAACCCAAAAACTCTGCCAATTCGGTTTGAAGCAGCTGGTTAATCGCAATTTCGAGGTGGTGACGAAAAACTTCGTCCAAATCTTGCTTTTGGGCTAGTGCAGCGATAATTTCTGTGGTAAGTTCATTCATGGGGAATGCCTCCTGTGATGTTTTCTGTGGTTACTAAATATCATAAGGGAAGGCATTCCCTATTTCTATACAATTCAGAAATCTTTTATGCATTTACACAAGATATTTTACGCTCTC
>NZ_BBAD01000164.1 GCF_001311075.1 Secundilactobacillus similis DSM 23365 = JCM 2765 | reverse complement strand
GGTCCCCTGTCAATAAAATAGACAATTTAAATAGAGACTTTTTTGTCCTATGCCACGACTAAATTTTGAATTTGAGTTTGATACTCATCTTCAAGTTGCTTTGGTGATTTGAATCCACAGTGACTGTGAATTCTAACTGTGTTGTAAAACGTTTCAATGTACTGAAAAACTAGTCGTTTAGCTTCGGAGTATGAATGGATTTTAAACCGATTTATCCATTCACGCTTAATCAAGGCATGAAACGACTCAATGCAGGCATTATCCCAAGGATAAGCTTTCTTTGAATAGCTTAATGTCATGTTAGCTGTAACTTGATTGTAAGCTTCAGACGTAAACTGACTACCACGATCACTGTGCATGATTAATGGCTTGCTAATATGGCGACTGTGCTTAGTCTTTTCAATAAGTGGGATGACATTCGATACCTCCAAGGTTTCAGATAAGTCCCAACCAATGATCCGTCGGGAGTACAAGTCCATAATACTGGTTAAATAAACGAATCCGTCATGAACTGAAATATAAGTGGTGTCAATGCACCAAACGGCGTTTGGTCGCAATGGATTGAACTGCTCGTCTAAAATATTTATTAGCTGTTTATCAAACTTAGAATTGCGAGTGGTAGTCGTCCAAGGGGTTAGGTAAACGGCGTGAATGCCAAGTTCACGCATATACTTACCAACAGTTCGTTCAGCGATCTTATATCCTTTTGAGCGAAGTTCTTGGGTGATTTTGCCGGCACCGTAAATACAAAGGCTTTTGAGCCAAATTGCTTTAATTTCACCTTGAATAAACTTCTTCCGAAGCTTTCGCGGTAATTGGTGATTATGACGCTTTTCTCGTTGATAGTAACCACTTCTTGAGATTCCAACGTAATCACACATACCATTGATGGAAGGGTGGGATTCCAAAGCGTGCTGAACGTCCATTTCTTGGTATACCTTTTCGGTAGTTACTTGCTCAGAATCCCGATTGATTTTTTTAACACTTCGATCGCTCCTTCAGCGTCACGAAGTTGACGCTTTAGTCGTGCAATCTCCTTGTCCTTATCGCTGGCAAAATTACCAGAGCCACGGCCAAACTCCCCAGTCTCAGTAAACAGCTTAATCCATTTATGTAATGTACTAGCCCCAATACCTAGATTCTTACTTATTTCATTCATGGTCATGTGATCCTTGTTATCTAAGTAATACTGAACGGCCTGTTCCTTAAATTCCTTGTCATAACTGTGCTTCGTCATTATTTGATCCTCCAATTTACTTCCTTAATTATACTAAATCAGAGTCTCTATTCAACTTGTACACTTTTTATTCTAGGCCC
>NZ_BBAD01000163.1 GCF_001311075.1 Secundilactobacillus similis DSM 23365 = JCM 2765 | reverse complement strand
AAATTACCTGAACCGACTGAAGCTGAATTAATCGTGGCTAAATGGGATCAACAGCGAAAAAATTATTTGATCTGGTAAGATACAAAAAAGCAATCACTTTGGATGATAAAATCCGTGGTGATTGCTTTTTTGTGTAACTACCGCCTTAGCTCTGTCAAGTTAGTGAATTCGTATTAGTCAGTAGCCATCGTCTTAAACAAATCAAGAATATCATAATTCCGTTAAATGGTCTAAAGGCGCACTTACACTCCAAATAAATTGGAGTTGTGCTAAAACACTTAAACCTGTATCAGATTTCGCTTTGCTCAAACAAAACTGACTTGCGTCAGTTGGAATCTTCAAAGCCAATAAAGTCCAGTTGCCAACTCCTTCAGACTTTATTGGCTTTGAAGATTGCTTTTAAATGCCTCTAATTTGCTCTATAAGCCATTTTAGCTATTACCCGTATAATTTACTGTCGGTCAACGGTAAATCGACTTAGAGGGGCTTAGAGAGCCTTATAGGCGATATTAGCCCCTCTTGGAGGCTTTAAGGAGTTGACAGACTCACTAGGCCAAGACACTTTTGCGCATGCAAAGAAAAGCACACCTGCTTTTTTTGCCTGCCCCACGGCGAGTGCGGGGTGAGTTTGAGCGGGAGCTCCCGCTCATTTTTGGGGTCCAGCTGGTTCAGCTGGTCAGTATGGCTGAAAGCCATGGTTTAAAAAAGCAGTTCAGCGGTTTTTGCTGATCTGCTTTTGGGGTTTAAAAACGCCAATTTTTGGCGTTTTCTTCTTATCTTGATACATATTAGAAACAATTATATTTTCGAAAAGTGGCCTTATCCGTTGACTCTATTGGCCTGAAGTGTATTATTAGGGTATAAAAAGAAAAATACTCACGTGAAAGTTCCTGATTTGGGTGTCCGGAACACGTGAGTTAGTCTTTAATCTTTATTATTCGTATTTACTAGGACTAGTTTAAAACAAGGGTCTTTAAACGTCAAGCCTTTAGTTTTAGTAAATGTGTGAAAAAAGACTAGCTCTTTCACGTGGCGTGTGAAGGGAGCTTTTGTTTTGACTGACAGAAAAGTATTACAGGATAAAGATAATTTTGGTAAACCACGTCCTTGGCGTCAGAGAAAATTAGAGAATTTAAGATATGCTGAGTATTTGTCAGTTTTGCTGTATAAGAAAGCACATAAAGTACAGGGGTGTGCAGATGTCTTGCGTTTTCGTAAACTTCCTGATGGAAATACTAAACTTTATCAGACGTGGTTTTGTAAGAGCCGACTATGTCCTTTATGCAATTGGAGGCGGACTATGAAAAATTCTAGCCAATTAACGAAGATTTTGACTGAAGCTCATCGGCAGCAGCCTACGGGACGATTTATTTTTTTGACGCTTACGGAACGTAATGCAGTGAACGGCAACGACTTAAAACAGCGTTTAAAGGCGTTAACTCGGGCTTTTTTTAAGTTAGTTCACTATAGAAAAGTGGCTAAGAATTTATTAGGATATGTTCGGTCAACTGAAATTACGATCAATGATAATGGCACTTATCATCAGCATTTACATGTTTTGTTATTTGTTAAAATTAGCTATTTTAAGGGTTCTGAAAATTATTTGTCACAGGCTAATTGGACTGATTTGTGGCAGAAGGCTCTTAGAAGCTCATATAAGCCGATTGTGAACGTCGAAGCGGTTCGGGCAAATAAATCTAAGGGAAAGGCCTCTTTGCTCGCTAGCGCGCAGGAAACAGCTAAATATCAAGTTAAGTCTGCTGATTACATGACGGACGATGATAATCGTAACCAACAGGTCATTGATGACTTGGAACAAGCCTTGGCTGGTACTCGCCAAATTGGCTATGGCGGTTTGTTGAAACAAATTAAACAGCAATTGAAATTGGACGATGCCGATAATGGCGATTTGGTGAATGTTGACGGGGAT
>NZ_BBAD01000162.1 GCF_001311075.1 Secundilactobacillus similis DSM 23365 = JCM 2765 | reverse complement strand
GATGTGCGTCATAATAGTTAGACATAAACTAACTATTATGAGGTGAAACGCAATGAAAGGTTATTATACCGCTGAATTCAAGACGAATTTAATCACGGAATATTGGAACGGATCACTCTCGTCACGCCAAATTGCAGATAAGTACGATATTCCGGTTGATACTTTCCGTCAATGGCACAGATGGGCCAGAGAACACGGTCTTAGCACTATTCAAGCCAGTGATCGACGACAGGGATATAGTATGGCGTTCATTGGTGACGTGTTACAATATCTGAAAACAGATGCTGTAACGATCAGACAAACGGCCACACACTTTAAAGTTGATGGTAGCTTAGTTTCTCGATGGAATCATCAATTCACTCAAGGAGGAATTGCCGAGATTCGTCAGCATCTTCAAGGAGCTAGGACCGTGAAGAAAACTAAACGTAAAAAGAACTCAGCTATTCGTAAAAACAGCTACGAAAAACGGATTGCCGAGCTTGAACAACAGCTAGATGATACCAAGTTGGAAAACATTATCTTAAAAAAACTGCAACCCCAATCGAGGAGTTCTCTAACCGAGAAAAAGCACAACTAGTTGACACGATTCGGGATAATGAAACTACCAACTATTCAGTCAGTACCCTACTTAAGGCCGTTCAACTTAAGCGGCCAACTTATTATGATGAACGAAAAAGAATCGCCAATACCGTTGATAAGTACGCTGACATTAAACAAGTGATTCTTAAAATCTACGCTGATAGCTTTAAAACGTATGGTATCGGCGTATTTCGAAAATCTTGGAAAACACCTATGGTCTTCATGTGGGTGACGCTAAATTGCGCGAGTTAATGAAGGACGTGGGCATCGATAACACGCTATACAACGAACATACTGCGCACTATAGCTCCTTTAAAGGTGATCAAAAAAAAGCAAAAAATCTCTTAAAAGGGCGATTTGTGGCGAAAGATCCATATACTGTTCTGCACACTGATATTACGCAAGTTAGGCTTCTTAATGGCAAATTTGGCTACATCTCAACCATCATGGATGAAGCAACCCGTGAAATATTAGGGATTGTCGTTAGTGATAGTCCAAATAAAGACCTAGTCGCAGCAACTTTAGATGAAACGCAAACAAAGCTACCGGAGGGGGCCACACCAATTCTGCACTCAGACCACGGTTGGCACTATCAAACACCAGACTATCGTGAGTACCTTAAAAAGAACAATTACACCATCAGTATGTCACGAAAGGGACATTGCCTCGACAATGCCCCCATGGAAAGCTATTTTCATTTGATGAAAGTAGAATCACTTAATCGTCAAAAATTACACACACTTGAAGAACTTCAAACGGCTGTTGATCGCTATACAGAATGGTTTAACACCACTCGAATTTCGCTTAAAACTAACTGTAAATCACCGATGAATTACCGAGATGAACTATTGGCAGCATAGAAATTTACACAATGTCTAACTTTACCGTTGCACATCA
>NZ_BBAD01000161.1 GCF_001311075.1 Secundilactobacillus similis DSM 23365 = JCM 2765 | reverse complement strand
TGAGGTCGGCCCCCAACCTTGGACAGTTAGCCATTGGAGGCACAGTTATGTCAACATATTCGTATGAAACTAAATTAGGCGTCGTAGGTGAATATCTAGAAGGAGAAACCCTTCAGAGTTTGATTAAAAAGTATCACATCAAGCGTGCTAGCACCGCCCTAACTTGGGTGAAAAAATATAAGCAATTGGGGGTGATTGGGCTTCAACCACACGTTGGTAATCAAAGAAAGTACACAGTTGAATTTAAGCAACGTGTATTAAAGTGGAAGTCTGAAAATAAGGCCACGAGTGTGGATACCGCCAAACACTTTCACGGTGTCGGCGAGTCCAGTATTCGTAAATGGGAAGCGCAGCTAAAGCGAGATGGTATTGCGGGACTTGGCCAATTGAAAGGACGAGCTGCCACGAAACCCAAAAAGAAGCCTTCAAAGAAGCGTAACCAGAGTGAATTAGAAAGACTGCGACAAGAAAACCTAGACTTACGTATGGAGAATGAATTCTTAAAAAAAGTGAGGGCCTTGAATCAGAAAAAGCGCAACTAAAGCGTCGCGTAATATCTAAAATACTCACTCGGATAACGAATGATTTAAGGCAAAAATATCACGTTTCATTGAATCGAGTTTTGAAGGTCACGGGTTTGGCCAGAAGCACCTACTACTATGGGTGTCAGCATCTTGATGATATTGATCAACAGGATGATCCGGATCTGTTAACCCTTATCCATCAGATTCACACTCAGGAACCAAAATATGGTGCTGAGCGGATTACTGATGAACTGCACAATCGGGGACATATCATTAACCATAAACGGATTTTACGTATTACCCGCGAAAATGGCTGGCAGGTCCTCAATTATCACAAAAGTACTCATCAGTACCATTCGTACGTTGGCGAGGTTGGATCCATCGCACCTAATCGACTACACCAACACTTCATTACTGATCGACCGCTACAAAAGCTAGTTACTGACGTCACTGATATTCGTTGGGGAACCCAGACTCTTAAAGAACGACTATTTTTATCTCCAGTGATGGATCTCTATAACGATGAAATTTTAGATTTTAATATCAGCAGCCACCCCACAGTAGACTTCGTATTAGACCCAGTTAAACGGGTTTTGGATAACCTTCCTAACCTACCATACCGTACCACGATGCATAGTGATCGTGGTGTTCAATATCAACATAGTAAATGGCGTAAGGAATTACGGCGTCATCGTGTATTTCAAAGTATGTCTCGTCTGGCGACATGTTTAGATAATGCACAAATGGAATCATTTTTTAGTGTTTTAAAAGCCGAACTAGATACCAAAAATTATAAGACTAAGGAAGCTTTAATAAAGGCCATTAAGGCTTGGGTCAATCATTACAATACTGTAAGAATCAAACACCATCTTGGTGGAAAATCACCAGTCGATTTTCGAAAATCAGCTGCAACAAATCGTCCAGAACTAGTTTAAATATCGTCCAACTTTGCGGGTCGGGTCCA
>NZ_BBAD01000160.1 GCF_001311075.1 Secundilactobacillus similis DSM 23365 = JCM 2765 | reverse complement strand
TTAGGTGTAGTTAAGTACTGTAAATTCTGTTTTCGAGTATAAGTGTACCATTTCTCTCCAGGATTTCGTCTTGTTTTAGACTCCTTCTTTACTTTCGACAAATACTGAAACCCTTTAGGATAATTATTTTCAATATAATCCAAATTTAAAGGAACTATCTCATTATCATAAGGAAAGAGTATATACTCCGGACTAAACTTCTTAGAAAACGAGTATAATTTAGAATTTCCTTGAATTGGTCTTACTAATTCCTTTTCTATTACCACATCTTCATTTTCGTTATTGCTTCCTTTGAACATGCCGTTAGCGTCTATATCACCAGTTAAATAATAGAATTTTTTATCTAATACTTGAGGACCAACAATAATTTTTAATTCAGCATCTTTATCATTAATTTTGTAAAATTTTCTATCTGTGTTCTTAAATAATGAACATATAACTTCTTCCGCGTACATAGCTTTAACCGACCAAATGCCATTGCTAATTATCGGTGCATCTACCACAATTTTCTGTTGAAATTCTTTCGTTAATTTCCGCTTATCCAAGTCCGTTGTTATTTTGGACAAATTATTTTTAAAGGTAACTTGTTTGTTATATTTTTTTTGACCATATAGCACTGCAACATACGTGGTGCGTCCCTTAAACAAACTATTATCTTGAATTGATAAAATTTCTTCTAGATATCCCTCCTTCGATAGCCACTTTCGAATACTTTGCCCATATTTAGTAGCAAAAAATCTTCGTTGGATGATAATTCCTAATTTTCCTCCATTTTTTAACAATTCAAAATAACGTTTTAAGAAAAACAACGAGCTATCTATTTTTTCCTTTGGGAACCCATACATATCTTTTAAAAGCCCATAAGAATATGGCCACTTTTTTGTATAGAGTTTAGGCTCAACATATGGTGGATTAGATATAATCAAATCAAATCCACCATCTTCCATAATGGCTGGAAACGCCTCTTGATAGCTTAATGGTAGCGAATCAATAATTTCTTCATGTTCCCAATCGCTATCCGATAATTTTTCTCTATTTATTATAGTGTTCCCTAAAATGAAATTCTCTTTGTATTCTGATAACGCTTTTTTAAAAATAACTGGTTTCACATAATTACCCAACATCAGCTTCAACGAAATTCCCATCCGCAATACCTGAATAGCGCCAAAATCAATATCCACCGCGAATAGCTGTTTAGTAATTATTTCCTTCATTTCATTAAATGTTAACTTTCGAGATAACACCTCCTCTTTTTTCTGTACAAGAATATCAAATGCAGATATTAAAAACGTCCCACTCCCAGCATTGGGATCTAAAATTTTAATATCATCTACTGAATCAAATCGCTCTATTTCGTCTTCAACTATACTTTTAGCAACCTGATATGGCGTACTTACGCTGCCCAAAGGATTATTCCTTTTCTTTTCTAATTTAATTTCACCAGAATCATCAATTACAAGCTCTTCGCCTAAAAATAATTCATATATTTGAGCTATTAATAATGGGTTAATAACGTTAAATCTATAAGGCGTCTCTCCGTAT
>NZ_BBAD01000159.1 GCF_001311075.1 Secundilactobacillus similis DSM 23365 = JCM 2765 | reverse complement strand
CCTGAATTATTCATACCTTTCAAAAAAGTCGTCAGTTTTCATGTTTTTCAAAAACTGACGGCTTTTGATCTTGCTTACTATGTATTGAGACTCTAAATTTTGATGGTATCACCTAACGGTGAGTCATTTTTGAATTTTTGGGTGCACTTATCCCTTGATCGTACAGAATTTTTTTTAATTGGGGCTATTTAATAGCCTGAATACGCTGTAATACCTGATAAAAGAGTCGATGATAAACGTGATGAGAACTCAGTCGTAACTGGATTCGTCGACCGGTAAACACAACGCGGGCAGCGACTTTGAATAAACGGATTCGTAATGTACTAACACGCAATCCGGTCTCTGTTTTAGGTAGGGCTATTTGCTTCATAAAATTGATAATATTGTACGCTAATACACTAACCATCATACGGGCAGCGTTGGCGGTAAACGTTGAACTATCAGTCTTATCAAAGAAGAAGCCCTCTTTGGCTTCCTTGATATAATTCTCCATCTGACCACGCTTATGATACAGTTCAAATGCTGCTTCTGCGGTTAAATTTATCAGATTAGTCACAATAAATTCATGTGAAAAGATCAATTCGCCAGCTACACGAGTTGACTTAACGTATACTTGACGCGGTTTAGGCCACGAAGTGGCCTGATAAGTTGCTGAGTAATAGTGAGTTTCGGTTTCATGCCACTCAGTTGTGTCGCTTATCTGTACAAACTCTTCTGCCAAGTTGTGTAGTCGCTTATTACGTTTGAGGCGAATAATGTAAAAGACATCATCGGCCTCGCAGGTATCATAAACAGCTGGTGTGGCGAACCCGCTATCACCGCGAACCAGAATATCAGTTTCTGGCAATTGGTCTTGATAATGTTTTAATAACGGTTCTAAAAAGGCTTTTATATCTGTGCTGGTATAGGCATTACCAGGCCGTAGGATGGCTTTCAGGAGATTACCATCATTATCGATAGCTAGTAATGGATGATACCCCTCCGAGCCATAATGGGCGTTATAGTCAGTAGCTTCTTGATTGCCATAAGTGTCAGAATGGGTTGAATCAATATCAATAATGGTGGTCGTCTGATTAGTTAGCAGTCGAGCTTGATCAATAAGAGCTTGATTTAAAGTCTGGAAGGCGTCCACACCTGCGGAATCGATACGTTGCCAGAAACGGGATATCGTCGCTTGTGAAGCTAAGGCTGGTTTGTCCAATAAAAGTTTAAACAATGGTTCTGCAACCAATGAGGTTGCAGCAGAATCTGTATTATAACCGGCAATGATCTGCAGAACCAACTGCATTAAGATACTTGAATTACTATGTCGGCAGTATTGTCGATGGTCGTTGAACTTCAATAGATTGTCAGCTAAGTTCGTGAACTGAAACTTTGCCATCAGTTCAACACACAAGGTTAGGCCACCATCAGAAGATAATTGACCGCCGGTATGCGATGCTAGAATGTTTTTATTGAAACTAAATGCCATTTCCTGTACAGTTTTCATTATAGAGTCCTCTTCTCTTTATAGTGTCTTTTGGTCGAGTTAACTATACCAGAGCTGAGGCTCTTTTTCTGCACTTAAAAGGTGAAAACGTAAAATTCCCATCAAGCACTTGAATCATGTGTTTGATGGGGATTTTGGAGTTTCTGGTGAATAATTCAGG
>NZ_BBAD01000158.1 GCF_001311075.1 Secundilactobacillus similis DSM 23365 = JCM 2765 | reverse complement strand
GAATTATTCACCATAAGTTCTCCAAGTACAGTGTCACCCCGGTATCATGGGCGGTACTGTGTTTTTTATTTTTCACCTTTTTAGTGCAGAAAAAGAACCTCCGATTTGGTATAGTTGATTCACCACAAGTCAGCTATCCACCCAAAGAAAGAGGTCCTTCTCATGGCAACTTTACCGGAAAAACGAGTTAATTTCAATCCTAAATTACATATTTCGCACACTGGTGGTGAACTTTCCACTGATGCTGGGCTAGTGTTGGTCAAAGAATTAATGGCGCAACTCAATTTCACGACCTTAGCGTATCAATTAGTCCATTTTGATGACCAGCGCCATTACGCTCGTTACAGCAACGTTAGTCTACTAGAACAGGTCGTGCTGCAGTTGATCGCCGGTTACCCGGCCGATCTAGCTGCCACCAGTTTGCGCGATGACCCCACATTTAAATTACTATTGGCACAACCGCAATTGGCCTCACAACCGTCATTATCCCGTTTTTGGCAACGCTGTGACGAGCAGACCATCACCTCATTACAAACGTTGAATCAAGCATTGCTTGACCAAGCGTGGACTGGCGCCAAGCAACAACAGCTGATCCTCGATATTGACTCAACTCACGCCGATACTCATGGTCATCAGGAAAAAACGGCCTTTAATGCGCATTACGGTACCACGGGTTACCATCCGCTGGTCGCTTTTGACGGGCAAACGGGCCACTGTTTAAAGGCTCAATTGCGCCCAGGTAATGTTTATACCAGTACGGATATTGCCCCCTTTATCACACCACTACTACAGCACTATCATCAAGTCAAACCGAACGCTGATATCTTGGTCCGCGGGGATAGTGGCTTTGCGACTCCAGAATTATACGAAACTTGTGAAGCCAACGACACTTTTTACTTGATCCGCCTGAAAGCCAATCGGCGGCTGAACCAACTGGCTGAACGTTTTGTTCAGATCAGTGATGAGCAGAATTGGACTGAGACCGAGGTCCATTATTATCGCGCGTCTTATCAAGCCCGATCATGGCCTAAGCCGCGCCAGATCTATATTAAATCAACTCGACCAGCTGGTGAATTGTTATTTCAACATGAATACCTTGTGTCCAATTTAACGAGTTTTGTCGCCGAAGATGCGTTTCAAGCCTATCATCAACGGGGCCAAATGGAAAATTATATCAAGGAAGCCAAGGCTGGCTTTTACCTGGATAAAATGACTAGCTCGCAATTTATACCAAATTATGCCCGCATGATGCTCAGTGTCCTCGCTTATAATTTAGTCAGCTTGATGCGCCAATTGTTGCCTGCACAACATCAGCGATTACAGGTTACAACCTTGCGCTTATGGCTGTTTAAAGTAGCGGGTAAGCTGGTGACCAGCGGCCGGCAACTTTATCTAAAATTAAGCCGCCACCACGTCTATCAGGATTTGTTTTATCAACTGTTAGCTCGAATCCAAGCGCTACAGTGGGGCTAAACTGGTGCAATAAATCAAAAAAAGTCGGTTCGGCCAAGGGCAAGTATGCTCAAAATTGAGGATCAAAAATTTATCCAGCCCCATAATTTGGTAGCCTTTAGCAAAAACAGTACATCTTGGTTTGACTACACCATAGCAGCACGAGAATTGGTCCAAAATTGTGCGGTATGCCGATATTAAACCTCGTATGAATAATTC
>NZ_BBAD01000157.1 GCF_001311075.1 Secundilactobacillus similis DSM 23365 = JCM 2765 | reverse complement strand
GGTGATATCAAATGTAATTTGCGAAGTCAATTTCGCTAGTAATAATTAAATGAGCTACAAACAATCATAAATTGAGAGTTTGATCCTGGCTCAGGACGAACGCTGGCGGCGTGCCTAATACATGCAAGTCGAACGCATCCCGTTGAATTGAAGTGCTTGCACTGATTTTTAACATCGGATGAGTGGCGAACTGGTGAGTAACACGTGGGTAACCTGCCCAGAAGCGGGGGATAACACTTGGAAACAGGTGCTAATACCGCATAACAACAGAAACCGCATGGTTTCTGTTTGAAAGATGGTTTCGGCTATCACTTCTGGATGGACCCGCGGCGTATTAGCTAGTTGGTGGAGTAATGGTTCACCAAGGCAATGATACGTAGCCGACCTGAGAGGGTAATCGGCCACATTGGGACTGAGACACGGCCCAAACTCCTACGGGAGGCAGCAGTAGGGAATCTTCCACAATGGACGAAAGTCTGATGGAGCAACGCCGCGTGAGTGAAGAAGGGTTTCGGCTCGTAAAACTCTGTTGTTGAAGAAGAACACACCTGAGAGTAACTGTTCAGGTGTTGACGGTATTTAACCAGAAAGCCACGGCTAACTACGTGCCAGCAGCCGCGGTAATACGTAGGTGGCAAGCGTTGTCCGGATTTATTGGGCGTAAAGCGAGCGCAGGCGGTTTCTTAAGTCTGATGTGAAAGCCTTCGGCTTAACCGGAGAAGTGCATCGGAAACTGGGAGACTTGAGTGCAGAAGAGGACAGTGGAACTCCATGTGTAGCGGTGAAATGCGTAGATATATGGAAGAACACCAGTGGCGAAGGCGGCTGTCTGGTCTGTAACTGACGCTGAGGCTCGAAAGCATGGGTAGCGAACAGGATTAGATACCCTGGTAGTCCATGCCGTAAACGATGAATGCTAGGTGTTGGAGGGTTTCCGCCCTTCAGTGCCGCAGCTAACGCATTAAGCATTCCGCCTGGGGAGTACGACCGCAAGGTTGAAACTCAAAGGAATTGACGGGGGCCCGCACAAGCGGTGGAGCATGTGGTTTAATTCGAAGCTACGCGAAGAACCTTACCAGGTCTTGACATACTGTGCTAACCTAAGAGATTAGGCGTTCCCTTCGGGGACGCAGATACAGGTGGTGCATGGCTGTCGTCAGCTCGTGTCGTGAGATGTTGGGTTAAGTCCCGCAACGAGCGCAACCCTTATTGTCAGTTGCCAGCATTCAGTTGGGCACTCTGGCGAGACTGCCGGTGACAAACCGGAGGAAGGTGGGGATGACGTCAAGTCATCATGCCCCTTATGACCTGGGCTACACACGTGCTACAATGGATGGTACAACGAGTTGCGAACTCGCGAGAGTAAGCTAATCTCTTAAAGCCATTCTCAGTTCGGACTGCAGGCTGCAACTCGCCTGCACGAAGTCGGAATCGCTAGTAATCGCGGATCAGCATGCCGCGGTGAATACGTTCCCGGGCCTTGTACACACCGCCCGTCACACCATGAGAGTTTGCAACACCCAAAGTCGATTCGGTAACCTTCGGGAGCCTGTCGCCTAAGGTGGGGCAGATGATTAGGGTGAAGTCGTAACAAGGTAGCCGTAGGAGAACCTGCGGCTGGATCACCTCCTTTCTAAGGAATAATACGGAAACCTGCACAGAGACAAAACTTTGTTTAGTTTTGAGAGGTCTACTCTCA
>NZ_BBAD01000156.1 GCF_001311075.1 Secundilactobacillus similis DSM 23365 = JCM 2765 | reverse complement strand
AGTTCACTCTCTTGAGCATCCAATATCGCCCGAAAAATATAAAAATCTGTTGGCGTTGTAACTTTAATATTGTTTGTGTTCCCCAGTACTGTATGCAGCTTAAAACCATAATGCTGCATCATGGTCGCGGAATCAACAAATTCAAATTTTTTCTCTTTTTGCGCTTTTACGTGTGTTGCATAAATATCACTTAAAAAATAGCTTTGAGGTGCTCGTGCCATCACACACTTAGATCGATCAACAAATTTATCCAGCTCGCCATCCGTATCACTAAAGCCGATGGTTTCAATTGCTGGAACGATTGTAATCGCAGATCGATTATTTTGCACTGAAACAATATTTTTATTTATTGTCGTTTCATCAATTAATGGACGTACACCATCATGTAAAAGCACAACTGTTTCAGCGTCATTTTTTACGTGATTTTTCACAAACTCTAACCCAACGAATTGAGACTCAATTGCAGTCTCACCACCGGTTAAAATCTTTAAAACTTTTTTTAAATTAAACAATTCAATTTTTTGTCGTAAATACCGCTCCCAACCCTTGACACACACAACAACAATGCCATCAATATTTTCGTTCTGTTCAAATTTTTCAAGGGTATAAATAATAATTGGTTTGCCATGAAGTTCCAAAAACTGTTTTGGAAGAGCACCATTGTGCATTCTTTTTCCAACTCCACCTGCAAAAATAATAGCATAATTCAATTTTATTTCCTCACTAAATAGTATTTGCCTTTATAATCTGTGAAAGATTTTTCCGTATCTATTAATGCCGTGTGATGCTTGGCAAGCCGAGATTCAACTGGTGGCATTTTCATATAATCGCCAAAAATCAATGTCAAGTATTTTTCGGCGCCGACAGCGATTGGCATTTCAGTATCTTCAAATTTTTCATACCGTACGTTCTCAAACCATTCTGGCTTGAGAGGCCTCATTATTGCTTTTAACCCAGTTACTAACTCAACCGCTTGATTTCCATTTTTTGAAGAGTATTTAATCATGCGTTTTTCTGCACGTTTCCATACCTTGTATCTCTTTTGTGGTGCTCTAATAATTGCCAATGGCAACTCTGTTAGCAACCGTAAAACCTTCCCTTGATTATCTGGTAAACGCTGATTTATAAAAATCGAAAATATAATCGCGTTCCATCTTTGCCAGCAACGTTGCCAAAATCCATTCGCTAAATAATCAATCGGAATTATATCCACCGCAATTCCCTGATTTACATCTTCATCTTGCGTCCGAAAATTAATAAACGTGGTGTCATTATCATTGATCGTCATCGCAGCATGTCGGTAATTATGTGTTTCATCTGACCTGCACAAACTGTACTTCTTATTTTGAGAATACTTATTCCAATCTTTATAAAGACGTTCATAATCATCTCTAAGCATGAAAACATCCACATCATCATCCCAAGGTATAAATCCTTGATGTCTTAAGGTTCCAATACAGCTTCCTCCGCCCAGAAAAAATTTCAATTCGTTTTCTTCACAAATTTTTTTCAAATATTTTAAAATTTCTAATTCTTTTTTTTGTAAACTTCTCATTTGCTCTGGGCTAGCTTGAGAAAGGTTTTTAATTTTTGTCATTAGAACTCCTTAAATTTTATATCCTACAAACTATTCCAATACTTAGACAACCCCAGATGTAAATTATTTTTGGGGTAATACCCCATTTTTAGAAGTTTATCAATATTTGCTCTAGATTCCTTAATGTCGCCTTGTCGTGCATGTTTGTATTGAACATTTAATGTTTGACCAGATATCTCATTAAATATATGAATTACATCATTTAAACTACTACTTACCCCTGTCGCTACATTATAAACACTATGCATAGCACTAT
>NZ_BBAD01000155.1 GCF_001311075.1 Secundilactobacillus similis DSM 23365 = JCM 2765 | reverse complement strand
GATGACACTATCGCTCTTCATCAGCGTAAGCTTGAAAAACTCCAGGAACTCAAAAAAGGGTATCTACAAAAGATGTTTTGCTGAGCTTAATTTGATCAAATTTAGGATCCTATGAAACCCCATGACTTAATTTTTATTGTGCTTGGTCAACACTTAATTCACCTGTATAATAGATTACGCAGGAAGTTTTAAGGGCGGTGGCTGTCTTTTCCCTTGCGAGGTGAGGCCCATGGGAACATGGAGTAATCTTCAGGAAGGTTTCACAGTCAATGAGCGTCTTCCAGACACTCTCGTTGATGTTGCTGTTTGCAATGTTTATTTTAGCGTTGCTAACATACATCGACAAAAGGAACAAATAAAAAAGCCGCCCCGATTATAACTTTGGCGAGTTACGGGACGACAGTATCGTTTAGTTAACTAATGCCACCGCCTTTGAAGCGGCTTGCATGGGAAGTCTTGTTAGCGCAGGGCTTCCTTTTTCTGTCTCCATTATAGCATGCCCTTTAAAAACTGGCTAACGTTTTAGACTTTGATCGGGTTCAGAATCTGGTTGTTTAATTTCTGGATTCTTTTTAGCAAATGCTTGCAGCTGTTTTTGCGTTCGATTACTGATTTTCTGGTGTACATCATTTAATTTATTTTTTAGTTCTGATTTTTGTTGTGGATTCGTTGCTTGCTGAACTTGTTGTTGCAAGCTTTGATAGGACTTATTCAGTGACTGAGCTGATAGCTTTTTTAGATCATGCTCAGGTTCTTTTTGTGCTTCTTGTAAGCCTAGTTGTTTGGTTAACCCGTCACTAAGCTCAATCACTTTGTTGCTAACTTGCTGGATTTCACTTAAAGCACTATGGATCACAGCTGTATCTTTAGCCCAGGTAGCCACATAACCGAGTGAATAGTTACTGGTATCAACTCCAATATTTTGCATGGCAACATATGCGACCGCTTCGGCTTGGGTTTCCTGATAGGCTCGTGGGCGATCTTTAAAGGCTGATTTTAACCCATGTAACTGACTATGCGCATATTCGTGATATAACGTCTTTAGTTTCAAAGCATTGTCGGGCTCATCGCCACCAATGACGATTTCATTAGTGCTGGGTTGAAAATACCCCTTAGCCCCATTTAGCGTCGCTAAAGGCACTTCACTGACTTTAAGGTCGGGTTGCTGGTTTAAATAATCTTTGAACGCGTTATATAAGTTTGTCACATTCTGATGATCAGCCAAATTTTCTTTGACAAAGTCTTTAGCGCTTAGGACAGGGTCACCACTAGTTTGTGCCACGTCGAAGATGGGTAGGTAACGATAACCAACAATGGCCCGTTCGTCGGTAGTATCAAGTCGCTTTTGCTCAGCGGGTGTTAATTTCTTAATAATCGGTGCCGCAATTCGAATGGACTTAGCGCCCTTATTAACGGTGCGGTTAAAATCTGTTTGCCATTGCTTAAAGCCCGCGACTTGAGTGGCTTGCGGATTTTGCGCATAAATCAAATCAATGTTTCTGGCGCTATAATGATGAAATTTAGCCAGGGTATTAAGATACTGTTTAAATCGGTCACTATCGGTTAATTTTAGGATTTGTTGTTCGGCTTGGGCGACTAATTGTGCTTTCCAGGCTTTAACGTCGGCTTTACTCGGCATTGCCTACCCCTCCTCATCTTCAAAAATATCATTCAATATAGGGGCTACGTTGATTTGAATCGGGGTCGTGCCATAAAGGGCGATGTAGCCATCAGCTAATTTTTGCCAAGCCACTTGATAATAGGCTCCGTTACCAGTGGTTTCTTTTAAATACTTGTAGGTTCCTTTAGCCTGCAAAACCGGTAATTCACTCCCAATGACTGTTAATTCGTTATCCATATTTATGATCTCCTTTGCGTTGCTAATCTCACCCGTTGTTTAGGTTTACTTTTAGGGTTGTAGAAGTGAACCTAAATGACGGGTTCACCAACCGGAACGTAGTGTAGGGCGGTAGGCAGGTTCTAATCAAAATCAAAACTTAATTTATGACCGTCAAGTTTTAGCTTGGCGTCAAACGACTTTCCCTTTTTGCTCTTGAAACCCTTTAATTTA
>NZ_BBAD01000154.1 GCF_001311075.1 Secundilactobacillus similis DSM 23365 = JCM 2765 | reverse complement strand
GTGCAACATCAAGTTCATTCGGGCTAGGTTATAGGTCGTGGTGTTCAATTCTTGACCGTGATAACTCACTAAGCTGGGATTTTGCACGTGCTGTCCGACATTTAACAGCAGCGAACCAGAACCAACTGCTGGATCATAGATAGTCCGCACTTGTTTGTCACCTGCATTGCGCTGATAAGTCACAATCTGGGCAATAATGTCGGACACCTGCCGCGGCGTGTAAAATTCACCCGCCTTCTTACCAGAATCACTGGCAAATTGCGCGATTAAGTATTCATAGGCGTCACCTAAGACGTCGCCTTGATGATGGACGAGATCAATCGCATTTAAAGCTAACATGGTATCACTGATAGTTTGATTCCGTTGTTGTAAAGAACTGCCTAATTTATTACTACTCAAATCCACATCGGCAAACAAGCCCGAAAAGTCTTGCGCTGAAGATAGATTTTGTGTCGACTGTTCCAGATCATGAAGTGCTTGAGATAAATCGTCTAACGCAAAAGTATGGGCTTGAATCTTGCCAATCAGGGTGGTGTACAACGCTTGTGGTTGAATTAAATAGCCGAGCGTATTTTGCAAATACTCCACTAAACTGGGCTGCACTGAGACGCTTCTAATTCAAACTGCGGATCCATATATTGGGCATATTTCTGGGTGACATTTTCGGTTTCACCCGCCCATTCACTAAAGGTCGTCAAGGTTTTCTCGGATAGGAACCGATAAAAAATTAACCCTAATAAATAATTTTTATATTCAGAAGCGTCCATTTTCCCGCGTAAGACATCGGCTGCATTCCATAAGGCGCTTTCAAGTTGACTAGCTTGCGTTGTTTTTTCTGACATTGTTTAACCTCACTTATTTTTGTAAATAGATTGCCAAATCGTGTTCAATAAACTGTCGCCAAGCAGCCTGGGACTTAATCCGGTATAGTGGCAAAACAGCTGGAATCTTTGGCCCAGTGGCAGTTTGAGCTTGTAAGGCCGCTGCTAAATTCGCTGACTGCGTTAATTCTTGTTCATGGTGCCATTCATCAGTCCCCACGGTGTGTTCACGCGCCACCCGCAATAGGGCTGCTTGATCTAAGCCCCATGTGTGGGCAAATACCGACGTTTTTTTGACCAATTGTCTCTGGGCGTAATCAGTCACCAACTCCCGAGCATTCAACGCTACTGGCGCTTGATTTTGGTTACTCTGTTGCTGCGACTGTTGCATTTGTTGCTCAATATAGGGCATGGCTTCGCGAATTAACTGGGCCTGTTGCGGTTGCGTTTCCGCCAATTTATTCAAACTAGCCTGTACTTTGGCACTGTTTTGCAGGTAATCGGTCATATGCGCTTGGGCTTGATCAGGCGTCGAGTACTGTTGCTGTTCATCAATCCAGTCTTGAATTAATTGCGTCAAATAATCATAGTCCACCAAGACAACTGAACCAACAGCTAAGGAAAAGTCTAAAGCAGCTAATTCTTCGGGGACTTTCTCGGGCTCTTGGTTAGTGACCGCCGCTTTAATCCGCAGATATTTACCCGTATAGGATTCTACTTCGGGCTGAGCGATACCAAAGGCCTTTTCGCTGTTCTCCCAAGTAAAATCATTATACATCGATAGCGAGTTCAATTGCTGATTCACTTGGCGAAATGCTTTCACAAATTGCACCTTGGCAGTGGTTCCTTTGAGGTCATCGGCCGCCGTAGGCGTTGGGGCAATGGCTTTTAAATCCACCACAGCCTTTTGAAATTTTAAGACGGCCTGCTGATAAGTGGGACGAATGATGACATTAAAGGAGCCTTCGCCACTATATAACTTGTAAGCTTCACGTTCATTAGCTTCCATGATTTCCGGTACCCGAAAGGTCACAATTTGACCCTCTTGTTTTAATTCCCGGTTTTGGAGCCGTTGGTGCGTGAATAGGCTTGAATGAGTTCTTGATAAGCTAAGGTGCGGTCAACAAAGAGCGTGTTTAGCCGAGGAGCATCAAAGCCTGTTAATAACCGGCGGACGACAATCACTAAATTTATTTCTTGATCAGGTTTCAAATTAGCAAAGACCGCCTCACGCCGGGCAGCCCGTTTTGCGACATCTTCGTTATAGAGATTCAAATCGGCTAAATCAAAAATTA
>NZ_BBAD01000153.1 GCF_001311075.1 Secundilactobacillus similis DSM 23365 = JCM 2765 | reverse complement strand
CGACAGCCACTATCAATGTTACAAAGTAGTATAATCATTGATTCTTAGGCAATCAGCCGCTTCGGAAACTTATAATCCCTCATACGAGTAAAAACGATTGACCGGACTTGATTAGCAAGCCGGTCAATCGTTTTTTAGTTGGCGTTATTCAAATCGAAAAATTGCGTCACCATACTGCGCTTGATGCCCCATCAAACCAGTCCCGGCAAAGGTCAGCCTCGTGATGCCGTTAGCCGTTCCCGGTACAAAATCCAACTGTCGGTCACCTAACTGAATCCGGTACGCCTCGTGACGTTGTTGAATTGGCTGATCAAAGAAGCGGCCGAACGCTTGCGCCACAACTCGTGGCTGCTGGACGTCGTACTGGAGGGATTTGACCCAGACTGGCCGATGAGTTGATTTTTTAATAAACCGGCCTGTTCTAACTGATAGCGGCGCACGGAATCCGATTCGGGCCATTCGATAAAGAACGGGGCTGCCACCCCATCGACCAACTGGTTCACGAAAAAGATTCGCCAAGTGACGAGTTCTCCCGCCGGCGTTCGACGAGACCCATCCATGATCCGACCAACCCGAAATTCATCCGCCAAACTCCGGTGAACGGCTTCGATATCGTTGGTTCGAATCCCAATCGTATTGAAAGATTCATATTCAGGTAATGTCTCAAATGCGTCATATAGTGACGTTGCATCATCACGTCCAAACCCAGGATTCGTCGCCTGATCCGTCGTCAGTAACTCAATGTAGTTGAGACCGAAATACCCAACGGCGTTACTCGTCTGCCATTGCGGATGGTGGCCGCCTAACTGAAACGTCAGTCCACGTTGCTCAAACCAATCGATGGCGTGTTGCAAATCATTCACGTTTAACATGGTATGATCCCAAAGTCGTTTAATCATGGTGCGCCCCCAACGATTCGGTCGTTGCCTTGGCTGCTAAAACCGCATCCGCAATTGCGGCGTCAAAACCACCCTGTGCGAGTGCGTTAGCGGCGTGAATGCCGACCCCACCAGCCGAATTATTGCGATCTAATAGGATTTCTGGGTGCTGATCCGTTAGCATAACAGCTGCTCCCTTTAAGTTCTCAAGCAACAGTTCGTTTGCCTGATTTCGTGACAAGCCAGCCAACACCCCAGCATTACTCATCGCCCGAAAAAGTGGTAGATGTAGTTCGGCCCGGCAACGCCAAATGCCGTGAAAACAGCCATTTGTGATTCTGGAATAACGGCGACTTTGCCGATGGCGCTTAAGAACTTAACCACGGCTGTCTGATCTGCGGTGGCATTTAGACTCACTGCATTAGTCCCGTAGCCCGCTTCGGTCATGGTATTGGGGATGACTCTGGCGATTGGTGTTTGGTTGTTACCAAGTTGCGCCGCAATGGTTGCGATTGATACCCCAGCGACAATGGACAGCACCGTTCCCGTCGGGGTTGCCTTCGCAATCGCTTGAACCACCTGTTTGATATTATCCTGTGGTCGCACACCGATGACAACAAACTCGGCTTGATGCAGCGCGGCTTGATCTGGTGTTGCACTTACTCGAACGCCAAGGTTCGCTTTCAACCACGCTAACCGCTTAGGGTCAATATCTGTAACCCCAATTTGATCAGCCGCCATACCTTGCCGTAATAGCCCGCGAATCATCGCCGTCACCATCTGACCGCCGCCAATAAAATAAACGTTATTTGTCATCACAAACTGCCACCTTTCGAAAATGTACGTTGATCAATTCTAGAACTAACTGATAAATCGTATACAGCAAAACCACCACAACTAACCACTGGATCCAAGTCGTCTGTAAGTGGTTAAAGACAAAGCTGCCAAGCCACGCCGACCAACCCGACTGTCGACATCAATAGCACTACTTTGCGGCTATAGGCCCCTAAGTGAACGAACTTGACGCCACTTAATGACAATGAAAACGAAGCGGCACCCATCATGATTGGAAAAGCTGCTTGCGTACTCAATCCTAGTAGGTAAACGGTCGCCATGATTAGTGCGTTGGAGCCAATCCCAATATCGTTCAAAAAGCCAAAGCAGAACAGCAACACCGCTGCAATCACTAGTTTAGGACCGGACAACGCCGTACTTGAGCCGCCAGTTGGCAACAAGCCCAGCTTTGTCCCGATGATCGACCCAACTGCAATCACTAAACCAATGGCGATCGTGAGTCGAATCGTATTTTCCGGTAACCGAACCGCGATTCGGGGACCGATCCATGCACCAAGCCCTTGGGCTACGATGCAGGTCAGTAACGTTGCCGGCGCGACGTTAACGCTACTGATGTACAACATTGCCATAAACAACGTTGGAATCACGACTTCGGTGTTGAGCGTCGCTGGTAATTGCTTTAACGGCACCCACTTTAACCGGCGATAAAGCGCTGTGCCGACCGCGAAGTCCGATACTCCGAGTGTTGATAGGAACATCATGACTAGGGCACTCACACTTAAAGCGGTGTTATTGATTGGCGTCTCGCGAACGGTTTGCCAGTGTTGGTGAATATCCATTGCTAGCACAACGGCGTAGCGAATACCGACAACGACTAGGACAACTAATAGTGCAATTTTCATGTTAAGGCCTCCCAATTGAATTCTTGGGACTAATATACTGTCATTTTTGGGGGTTGCCTACGGACAATTTGTAGCGATTGTCCTTAGTCATTTACGCTTGT
>NZ_BBAD01000152.1 GCF_001311075.1 Secundilactobacillus similis DSM 23365 = JCM 2765 | reverse complement strand
TGCCAAATGGCTGAATACTGATTCTCGATTAGATACCAATATGCCAAGTATGGCGATTCGTAATTATCAGGCATCTTGGAACATGTGGCGCAAGGTCAACTCAGCTGGTACGCCGAAGCCTAAGCGTAAAGACCAATATCGATTCAGTTATCAAACAAAGAACAGTTATCCGGCTAAGTCTCGTCAAGCTGGTGAAGATATCTTTAACGGTGCGAAGGTTAAAGTGACCGATAATCACCACATTCAAATTCCTAAAGTTGGGCGTTTGAAAGCATCGGCCAACAACATCAAACACCTACCACACGAAAAAGGTGTCCGAATTGGCGTAACTACCATTAAACAGGAACCGAATGGCGCTTGGTATGTGTCCTTTCAAATCAAAGCGGATCATCCCTTGAAACAAGCGCTACCGAAAACGGGCTCAGAAATTGGGATTGATTTAAATCTATCTAATTTCTTAACTGATGATCAAGGTCATCAAGTCCCGAATCCGCGCTATTATCGTAAGATGCTAACGAAACTAGCTAAACAGGACCGTAAAGTAGCTCGTCGGAGGCGGCGAGCGAAGAAAGAACATCGCCGTTTGTTAGACAGTCGGAATTATCAAAAGGCCCGGCGACAAAGAGCTAATCTTCATAGTCATATCGCCCATCAACGCAATGACTTCCTGCATCGCACTTCCACGGTACTGATCCAGAACCACGATTTGATCGTGTCCGAAGAACTACGCGGGAAGAATATGTTGAAAAACCACGCTCTGGCGATGAGCATTAGTGATGTGGGCTGGCGTACCTTTATTAGTCAACTTGAGTATAAAGCGGAATTATATGGCCGAACCTATATCACGGTTCATCCACCTATACGACTAAGCGTTGCCACTGCTGTCAGGCGATTAATCAGCAAGTCAAACTAGGGCAAGAAGAATGGCGTTGTCCGAACTGTCATGTTTTTCATGTTCGGGACCACAATGCCGCCATTAATATTAAAAATAAGGGATTAGCGTTGCTTCAAGAAGCTTAAATCCCGTGAATAATCCATCGGTGCCGTGGCAACTCCGGATTCCGACTCCAAATGGCTGGGGGGTAAACCCCTGTAAATAGGTAATTAGCGTGTCAGACCAAAGTTGAACGATAACTGCGGCAGTGCTGTATCTGAGCAAGCAGAAACGGTCAGGTAGACTGATTATCGTTCAGGAATGCTTCCGAAACGGTTAAACGCGAAAGAAGATTGCTGATCAATAACTACTGCTGTTTCAATCCACCTGCTTTAGTGGGTGGTAGTTGAATGTCCAATAATCTAAACGCAAACTCGATTAATCCTTAACCTCATCCACCAAATACTGTTCAAACCGATGAAAATCAATCGTCGTCACCTCAGCAGTGACCTGAGTGCCCTCAGCCAGATAATCAGTCTTCAAAACTGAAGCATGGTCATTCAAATAAGAAACTACGTCACCCTTAGCAAACGGAACCAAGAACGTCGCCGTCACGTAGTTCGTGAAGACCTTTTCCTTGATCACGTCAACCAGCATGTCGATTGAAGCCTCATCCTTAGCTGAAACGATCAGTTCATCGCCCGCACGACTTGGAAAATCGGTGTCGGTCAAATCGGCCTTGTTATAAACGGTGATCATTGGCAGGTCCGGGACGCCGATTTCAGTCAGCGTTTTCCGAGTCGTGGCCATCATGTCCGCCTTATTGTCGCTGGAGTAGTCGACCACTTGAACCAAGAGATCGGCGTTAGCAGCCTCATACAACGTGGATTTGAACGCTTCGACCAAGGTGGTTGGTAATTGCGAAACGAACCCAACCGTGTCACTCAGCAACAACTTCTTAGCATCGGCAAACTGAAGCTGACGCACGCTGGTATCCAACGTGGCAAACAGCATGTTTTTCACCATGACTTGCTTGTCATCGTTCATCCCAAAGCGCTTGATCAACTCGTTCATGATGGTCGACTTACCAGCGTTGGTGTAGCCAATCAAAGCCACGTTAGGCAAATGCACCCGTTCACGCTGCTGGCGTTTAACTTCAGCGGATTTATTAACATTCTTGAGTTCATGACGAACGTGGTTGATCTGACGCTGGATAGTCCGTCGGTTCAATTCGACCTGCGCTTCACCAGCCCCACGGTTGGTAAAGCCGCCGCCAGCACTGGTCCCAGTTTGTTGGTCCAGTCGTTGGTTCATGGCTGTGTGTAAACGGGGCATCTGGTATTGCAATTTCGCCAGTTCAACTTGGAGCTTGGCTTCTCGGCTTTGGGCCCGGTTGGCGAAGATTGCCAGAATCAGGCCAGTCCGGTCCATCACGGGGACCTCAACGACCTTTTCTAGGTTCCGAATTTGACTAGGCGTCAATTCATCGTTGGCAACGACGATTTCGGCGCCGGTGTCAATGACGGCATCGCGAAGTTCTTCAACTTTACCGGTCCCAAAGTAGGTGCCGGCAACTGGTTGGTTTAAGTTTTGTACGATGGTTTCGACGACGTGCATGTTATTGGCCACTGAAAGGGCCTTTAATTCAGCCATGGCGTAGTCGAAGTTATAGCGGCCTGTGTTCAACCCAATATTGAGTACGGGAACAAGTTCGCTTTGATCCATGTTGTCACCATCCTTAATCATTAATTGGTTTCTGTTAGTTCAGTATAGCACATCTTGGGTGCTGACCTGGTTATCAGCCACGTCCCGATGCTTGCGATACCGAAGTGGCCTAGGTCGTCAGGCAAAAACGGAAATGAATGAGCGGAAATTGGATATAAATTAAAAAATCCACAGTAAAATAATAGCATTCACCATTGGTTTTAATGTAGACCAAAGCTAAAATTAATGACGTACTTATTTATCA
>NZ_BBAD01000151.1 GCF_001311075.1 Secundilactobacillus similis DSM 23365 = JCM 2765 | reverse complement strand
CCTTCCGCGGCATCCTCCCACTATCCAAAACCAGAATCACTGAATTTCACAAACTAAAGATGCTTACGCTGGACACAAACGTAAACAAAAAAGCCCCCACCAATGCTCAATTGGCGGAGGCTTCTAATCAGTTAAAATCAATAAACGCTTGAGGGATTCGCTTCTTCCTCATAGATATGGGTTTTCACTTGGTGCAACAGGTCGTTGAGATCGCCAGCATCATCTGAATTTAACGGTGTTTGCAACAATTGGTTCAGTTCGTGAAAAACGCGCTCGATGTGGACTAGCGCTTGCTCGCCTTCTGGTGTGAGGGACAAAAGCTTAGTGCGTTCATTATCTAGCGGCACTGTTCGGATAACCAGGTTTCGGTTAACGAGGCCCTTCAGCAGATTGGTAATACTAGCTTCCTGCCGATTAAGGTAGTGCGCAATATCACGTTGTTTACTGTGAGGGTGGTGGGCAATGTACGCCATTGTGCGCCCTTGATCACTGTTCAGATTAAGGTCTCTGAGATGGTGATTAACGAATTGGACTTCGAAGTTTGCGATTTGGTGAATAAGACTAGAAGTAGTCTGTACGTTCATGGTAAGTGCCGCCTCCTTTGATATCAAGTTGAAAAACAGTATACCGTTAAATACTTGTCGCTACAAGTGTTTTGTGATAATTATTAGAATATTTTTAGAATTCGTTATAACATCTCCGCATAACAACCCATCAGTAACCGGGACTTATTAGTGAATAATTTACTTAAGAGATGTTGCTTGATTAATTCAAGTAGATTGCTTACACTACCGGTGCAACATAATTTTGGAGGTGGAAATGATGACAACTGCATTTGCCAGTCCGTCGACTTATGTTCAAGGTGACGGGTTATTGAAGGATGCTGCTAAGTACATTGCGCCGTTTGGGAAACAAGGTTTGTTGTTAACGGATGACGTGGTTTGGCAGCTGATTGGGGAACAGTTTTATGGTGATTTGACTGCGGCCGGGTTAACGATTGAGCGCGTTGCGTTTAATGGTGAGAGTTCGCCAGAAGAAATTGAACGAATCAAAACCATCGGTGAACAGAGTAAAGCGGCCTTTGTGATTGCGTTGGGCGGGGGCAAGACCAACGATACCACGAAGGCGGTGGGCGATGTGCTCCACGTGCCGGTGGTGATTGTGCCGACACTGGCGTCGAATGATTCGCCATGTACTCGACTGAGCGTGATCTATTCGGAGTCGGGTGAATTTTTGCATTATATTTTTTATGATAAGAATCCCGATTTAGTTTTAGTGGATACGTCAGTGATCGCGGGTGCGCCGGTGCGCTTTTTGATTGACGGCATGGCGGATGCGTTGTCAACCAACGTGGAAGCGCAGACCGTTGCTCGGGCACGGGAAGTAACGTTACTGCCACTTCAGACGCAGCAAACCGCCGCCGGACTGGCGTTAGCGGAAAAGTGTGAGGATTTGTTGTTCAAATACGGGACACAAGCTGTCACAGCGGCCTCAAGTCACGTGGTGTCACCGGCACTTACCCACATCGTTGAAGCCAACATTTTACTAAGCGGGGTAGGGGCAGAAAGTTCCGGATTGGCTGCAGCTCACAGCTTCCAAAATGGCCTAACAGCGTTGTCAGGCGACGTTCACAAACTGTCTCACGGCCAAAAGGTTTCGTACGGGACGCTGGTGAACCTCGTCTTGGAGGGTGCTAGTGATAAACGATTTGAAAAATACCTCAAATTTGAACTTGCGCTAGGATTACCAACCACGCTGGCTGACTTGAAGCTGGCGGATGCCTCAGACGAAGATCTGATGAAGGTTGCAACGTTGACGGTTCAGGAGGGTGAAACCATTCATAACATGGGGTTCCCAGTAACTGCAGCGGCGGTATTTGAAGCAATCAAAGCGGTGGATGCTTATTCCCGGAAGTTTCAGGGATTAGATTAATATGTAATGTTAAGTGGGCGTGAATTCTCGATTGGGAATTCACGCCCACTTTGTTTTTAGATTAATGTTGTTAGTCGTGAACCCGAATCGTTAAAAATCGATCGATCAACGCCGGGGTGACTTCGTGATCGATGGTGCTAGCATTGAGGTTAATGGCTTCGATGGCCGCCATATCAGCATCGGTTAACGTGAAATCAAAAACGGCCATGTTTTCGACCATCCGTGGTTCATGCGTCGACTTTGGAATCACCACAACACCACGTTGTAATAACCAGCGAAGAGCAACTTGCGCCGGCGTTTTACCGTACTGCTGACCGATTTTAGTCAGGGTTGGGTCGGTGAAGATGCCGTGCTTACCTTCCGCAAATGGCCCCCAAGCTTCTGGTTGAATGTGGCGGTCCTGCATGAATTTTAAATCATCGGGTTGTTGGTTGAACACGTTGAGGTCGACTTGGTTGACGGCTGGTTTAACATCGGTGAACAGTTCAAATTCCGCTAATTTGCCAGCAGTGAAGTTCGACACGCCAATTGCGCGAATCTTGCCAGCGCGGTAGGCCTCTTCCAAGGCCCGCCAAGCACCGTAAATATCGCCGATGGGTTGGTGAAGTAAGTAAAGATCGATGTAATCGAGTTGCAGTAAATCAAGGGCGCGTTGAAGACCATCTTTGGCGCTTCGTAGGTCATATCTTGAATCCAGAGCTTTGACGTGATAAAAAGCTCTTCACGAGGGACGCCACTGGCTTTGAGCGCTTCGCCTACAGCTGCTTCGTTATGGTAGGCCGCAGCAGTGTCGAAGAGACGGTAGCCGTGCTTAATGGCGGTGAGAACGGTTTGCTGAGCTTCGTTCGAATCGAGAATTTGAAAGACGCCAAGGCCGAGTTGGGGCATTTTGACGCCGTTATTCAGAGTAATGGTTTGCATGGCGGACACCTTTCTTAATTGGAGTTACGTTTAGTTTATCACCAAATTCTAATTTACGGGAGCTTGGTTTGCTGCTATCGT
>NZ_BBAD01000150.1 GCF_001311075.1 Secundilactobacillus similis DSM 23365 = JCM 2765 | reverse complement strand
ACTCAAGCTGATTCACTTTCAAATCTTTCAGTTTCAGTTGCCGAAGACATTAAAAATACTCAACTTGACGCTAATCAAATAATCAATGAAGTATCTAAACATCGTGGTACCATTTTATTAAAAACTGCTCAAAAAATTAAAGCACAGAGTTTTTTAAAGACGTATCTCGAAAGTTTTCCTTCTGTTCCTTCGCCCGCTATAACTTTTCGTGTTGCCGGATTAGGACTAATCGAATTAGCGATTGACTACTCTGGGTCTACTTTCCGTATTTGCCTACCTTCAGATAAAATTATGGACAAATGTAAATTTCCAGTAACATACCCTACCCGAAGTAATAACCGTGCACTTTTTAACTTTTTAGCTACACCGCTTACTAATATTCGAGTGCTTGATCAGACTACCACTAAATTACTTGTTCAACTTGGTCTCGAATGTATAACGTCTCAATACCAACAGTTTAATCTTTCATTCCAAAATTTTAGATCATACGTTAATTCACTGGAAAAAAATGAAACCAATAAAACCAATGTAACGAGAAAAAAATTCGAAGACTCTATCTTGAATAGATATTTCTTTAGAGCTGCCAACAATAACATTTACGATATTAAGTCAACTGACATATCCACTATTGGCTTACTTATGTTGGTCAAACAATCCGTTGTCATCGATCAAACTTTTGCTACCTTCTCTTTAACGCCGAAATCTATTAATGCAGTATATAATGAGTTATATACCGAACAACAAATTATTTCCTAATAACTAACGTTAGCACAATAACCATCAGCAAAAACCTACAACTAAAATCAGTATTAAAATTCTGAATGCTCTGGAATTTTAATACTGATTTTTATTTTCGTTATCCTCGATTACTTCATTAATAATCGGCACCATAAAAACACCCTTAGTTTTTACTAATTACCTAATTTCTTTTTTCTTCATAACAGTGATCTGTTTTAATTATTAGAGTAAAATATTCATTAATACAACAATTAAATTAAAAACATTCTGAGGTGTTTTAAATGGTTCATACTGAACAAGATCAAGTAACAAGAGCACTGAGTCATATAAAATCTTTAACCCGCGACTTTCCCGAAAATATAAAGCCCAATACTGATTCCGATTGGTTTACGTTTGTTATCTATAACTATATTGTTAACGAAGATCCAAACTTTCAAGCGCTCACTGTTATTAACCAATATGCTAGTCAATTTGTTAATTCAGCGAATGATGGTGGTATCGATATGCTCGCATACGATGAAAAATCAGCTACTTTAAACATCATTCAGACCAAATATTCGTCCAACTTCACCGTTACCGGCGCAAATGCGGAAATTAGTAAAATAATGGCAACCATTCAAAAATTACATGAAAAAGATTTTTCTAATTTATCCAACAATCTTAAAGAAAAGTATAACGATCTCATCGCCAATTCTGAAAATACTAGCTACGCCATTACACTGGCCACAACTTCTGAATTCGATAAACAAAAGGTATTAGATTCTTTCTCTAAAAAAAAACGTTCACTCAAATCAGATGATATTTTGAAAAATGTGGATCTATCTATCTTTTTGAATAGTGACCTTAATGAAAAAATAAAGGCCGTCACAACTGGGATACAGCGTGTTCGAGAAGGTAAAATAACACTTATTAATGCTATTCCTCAAACCGATATTGATCGAGTTCAGTATATATCAAAAACCAAAATGGGCGCCTTCGTTAGTGCTAAAGCCAGCTCTATTAAAGAACTCTACGATCAATACGAAGATAAGGGGTTATTCGACCTTAATGTCAGAAAATATATCCGTCGAGCAGGAATTGATAGCGGTATTATTAAAACTATTCAAAAAGATTCCACAGAATTCTGGTTTCTTAACAATGGTCTAACAATCGCAACTTCTAGTTACGAAATTGACGGCAACGTCATTCATTTATATGATTTTTCCGTAGTTAATGGTGCGCAAACTACAACATTAATCGCAAATAACTTAAAAGGCGATCAAGAATTCGCTGTTCCCGTAAAAGTTATAGCACCATCAACAGATACAAAGGCTCATCTAAGTGACGATGAACTTGACGATTTCTTCTCTGGCGTATCCGAAGCTACTAATTCTCAAAAACCTATTCGACCACAAGATTTAAAAGCGAATACAAGAGAACTCAGGGAACTACATCGTAAATTAAAAGAACGCAATATTTTTCTAAAAATTAAGCAGGGCGTTAAACCCGACAAAAAATATTCGTACACAATCAAAATAGAGGATTTAGCTAAGATAATATATTCTTTTGTTAATCAACTTCCTGGTACAGCTCGTAGTAACGTCCGTTCTCTTTTCGATTCTAAGAGATATGATGATATTTTTATCAAACCTGGATATACCACAGATGATACTGATTCTTCTAAAATTGATTTTATTCAAGATTTAGTTACTCTATACTTCACTATCGATGATGTCCAAAGCGAAGATCTTAAATTCGCTCGAGCATCGATTACTGGAGATCAAGCTATTTTCAGTAACGGAAAATTAGCCATTATGCCTTATTCGGCATTATTTATCGCTATATAAATGGTGATGCACGTTCAATGGAAAGCGTTCATGATAATAAATTCGTTTATGGACATTTCTTGAATACCAATAATAAAAATTTCGATGCTAACATTTTAACTGTATTTCGACGCTTACTTCGTTTAATATCGAAAAATTATACATCCCACCTTAAATTAGATTCCAACATCACTATTACTAACCTTTTAAAAAAAGATAGTAGTTACTTGGAGATAGCACAAACATTATTAGAGAAAATGGCAGACTCCGAGCAAGCCGATCCTGACGATCCCGACCCACTTTATAACAGTTCAAAAATATTTTCTAGATTACACACTACCTCAAATGGTTGAATACTACTCTCTAATTTTAAATAGCGGTTATAAACCGTAAAAAAACGGGAGTTGCAAAATATTGATTCTCGTAAACACACTATAACCGCCATTTACAAAACA
>NZ_BBAD01000149.1 GCF_001311075.1 Secundilactobacillus similis DSM 23365 = JCM 2765 | reverse complement strand
ATGCAACATTAAGTTCATTCGGGCCAGGTTATAGGTTGTGGTGTTCAATTCTTGACCGTGATAACTCACTAAACCCGGATTTTGCACGTGCTGTCCGACATTCAATAGCAGTGAACCGGACCCAACTGCTGGATCATAGATAGTCCGCACTTGGTTATCACCTTCATTGCGCTGATAGGTCACAATCTGGGCAATAATGTCGGACACCTGCCGCGGGGTATAAAATTCACCCGCTTTTTTACCGGAATCACTGGCAAATTGCGCGATTAAGTATTCATAGGCGTCACCTAAGACATCGCCTTGATGATGGATAAGATCAATCGCATTCAAAGCTAACATAGTATCACTAATAGTTTGGTTCCGTTGTTGTAAAGAACTGCCCAATTTACTACTACTTAAATCCACATCGGCAAACAAGCCCGAAAAGTCTTGCGCTGAAGATAGATTTTGTGTCGACTGTTCCAGATCATGAAGTGCTTGAGATAAATCGTCTAACGCAAAAGTATGGGCTTGAATCTTGCCAATCAGAGTGGCGTACAACGCCTGGGGTTGAATTAAATAGCCGAGCGTGTTTTGCAAATACTCAACTAAACTGGGCTGCACTGAGACGCTTCCAACTCAAACTGCGGATCCATATACTGAGCATATTTCCGGGTGACATTTTCGGTTTCGCCTGCCCAATCACTAAAGGTCGTTAAGGTTTTCTCAGATAGAAATCGATAAAAAATTAACCCCAATAAATAATTTTTATATTCAGAAGCGTCCATTTTCCCGCGTAAGACATCGGCCGCATTCCATAGGGCGCTTTCAAGTTGACTAGCTTGAGTTGTTTTTGCTGACATTGTTTAACCTCACTTATTTTTGTAGATAGATTGCTAAATCGTGTTCAATAAACTGCCGCCAAGCGGCCTGGGACTTAATCCGGTATAGTGGCAAAATAGCTGGAATCTTCGGCCCAGCGGCAGTTTGAGCTTGTAAGGCCGCTGCTAAATTCGCTGACTGCGTTAATTCTTGTTCATGATGCCATTCATCAGTACCCACGGTGTGTTCACGTGCCACCCGTAATAGGGCTGCTTGATCTAAGCCCCACGTATGGGCAAAGGTCGTCGTTTTTTTGACCAATTGTTTCTGGACGTAATCAGCCACCAACTCCCGAGCATTCAACGCTACTGGCGCTTGATTTGGGGTGCTCTGTTGCTGAAACTGTTGCATTTGTTGCTCAATATAAGGCATGGCTTCGCGAATTAACTGAGCCTGTTGCGGTTGCGTTTCCGCTAATTTATTCAAACTAGCCTGTACTTTGGCACTGTTTTGCAGGTAATCTGTCATATGCGCTTGGGCTTGATCAGGCGTCGAGTACTGTTGCTGTTCATCAATCCAATCTTGAATTAATTGCGTCAAATAATCATAATCCACCAAGACGACTGAACCAACGGCTAGGGAAAAGTCTAAGGCAGCTAATTCTTCGGGGACTTTCTCAGGCTCTTGGTTAGTAACCGCCGCTTTAATCCGCAGATATTTACCCGTATAGGATTCTACTTCGGGCTGAGCGATACCAAAGGCCTTTTCACTATTTTTCCAAGTGAAATCGTTGTACATGGATAAGGAATTCAATTGCTGATTCACTTGGCGAAAGGCTTTCACAAACTGTACCTTGCAGTGGTTCCATTCAGGTCATCGGCCGCCGTCGGCGTTGGAGCAATGGCTTTTAAATCCACCACAGCCTTTTGAAATTTTAAGACGGCCTGCTGATAAGTGGGACGAATGATGACATTAAAAGAGCCTTCGCCACTATATAACTTATAAGCTTCACGTTCATTCGCTTCCATGATTGCTGGCACCCGAAAGGTCACAATTTGGCCTTCTTGTTTTAATTCCCGGTTTTGGAGCCGTTGGTGCGTGAGTAGGCTTGAATGAGTTCTTGATAAGCTAAGGTGCGGTCAACAAAGAGCGTATTTAGCCGAGGGGCATCAAAACCCGTTAATAACCGCCGCACCACAATCACTAGATTAATTTCCTGATCCGGTTTCAAATGAGCAAAGACCGCCTCACGCCGAGCAGCCCGTTTTGCGACATCTTCGTTGTAGAGATTCAAATCAGTTAAATCAAAATTAGTGTGATACTGCCGATTATAATCTTTTAAAATGGTGGCCATTTGGTCATGTTTTTGCGCACTCTGATCTTCGTTTTCACTTAATGAATAAGTAATCGCAATTCGGGGCCAATCAGGATCTAGCTGATTGTGAGTAGTCTTTTTCGCGGCTTTAAAGGTTGATAATAGCGTTGCGCCATTTCAATGGAGCTGGTGGTTAAAATCGCATTGTAGTTGCCATGACCCAAGCTGGTTTTACGTGGGCCTTTTTGTAAAATATATTGAACAACTTGGTTAATATGTTCATCGGTCTCAAAGTCAGCCGGAGTTAAATACGTTTCTTCCAAGTCCTTGACTGACATCGCTTGAATCTTGGCTTGAATTTTTGCTTCATCAGCTGTACTCAGCAGGCGACCTTGCTTATCGCGACGTGCTTTGACGCGCTGGTTTTCTTTCTCGAGGGCCCGGGTTATTAACGTATCTTTGCCAATTGTTGTTACATGTTCGACGTTAAACGGTAACACGGCTTGGTCCTCTAAGGCATCTCGCAAGTTATAAACGTGACAGACTTTACCAAATAGCTCCTCAGTCGTAACCGCTAGATCACCCTTGAGCTGTTTTTTATTTTCATTAAAGATGGGGGTGCCGGTGTAACCATACCAGTTACTATTGATAAACGCTGCTCGAATTTCCTTTTGCATCTTACCAAACTGCGACCGGTGGGCTTCGTCAACAAAGAAGATCACCCGTTGCTTTAAAGTCTTACTAAAGCGGGATTGCTTACCGGTTGCCAGCTGGGCTTGCGTTTTTTTGACCGCCCGATGAAGTTTTTGAATCGAGGTGACCAAGACCTTACCGTCATTTTGTTGCAATTTACGCATTAAATCACCGGTGTTTTGGGCTTCGTTAATGGCAATATCATCATTGGCG
>NZ_BBAD01000148.1 GCF_001311075.1 Secundilactobacillus similis DSM 23365 = JCM 2765 | reverse complement strand
CATGGGAACAGGTGTATCCTTCAGGCTATCGCCACCACACTATTGAGAACTGGTGCTCTCAAAACTAGCTAATATCAATTTTCTTACCGATGAACACCACTTACGTGGTTAAGTCCTCGACCGATTAGTATTAGTCCGCTCCGTACATCGCTGCACTTCCACTTCTAACCTATCTACCTGATCATCTCTCAGGGGTCTTACTTCCATAAAGGAATGGGAAATCTCATCTTGAGGCGAGTTTCACACTTAGATGCTTTCAGCGTTTATCTCATCCATACATAGCTACTCAGCAATGCGCCTGGCGGCACAACTGATACACCAGCGGTATGTCCATTCCGGTCCTCTCGTACTAGGAACAGCTCCTCTCAAATTTCCTACGCCCGCGACGGATAGGGACCGAACTGTCTCACGACGTTCTGAACCCAGCTCGCGTACCGCTTTAATGGGCGAACAGCCCAACCCTTGGGACCGACTACAGCCCCAGGATGCGATGAGCCGACATCGAGGTGCCAAACCTCCGTCGATGTGGACTCTTGGGGGAGATAAGCCTGTTATCCCCAGGGTAGCTTTTATCCGTTGAGCGACGGCCCTTCCATACGGTACCGCCGGATCACTAAGCCCGACTTTCGTCCCTGCTCGACCTGTCTGTCTCGCAGTCAAGCTCCCTTCTGCCTTTACACTCTACGAATGATTTCCAACCATTCTGAGGGAACCTTTGGGCGCCTCCGTTACTTTTTAGGAGGCGACCGCCCCAGTCAAACTACCCACCTGACACTGTCTCCCACCACGCTAAGTGGTGCGGGTTAGAGTGTTCACACAACAAGGGTCGTATCCCACCAGCGCCTCTATCGAAACTAGCGTTCCGATTTCTACGGCTCCGACCTATCCTGTACAAGTTGTGTCAACACCCAATATCAAGCTATAGTAAAGCTCCATGGGGTCTTTCCGTCCTGTCGCGGGTAACCTGCATCTTCACAGGTAATATAATTTCACCGAGTCTCTCGTTGAGACAGTGCCAGATCGTTACGCCTTTCGTGCGGGTCGGAACTTACCCGACAAGGAATTTCGCTACCTTAGGACCGTTATAGTTACGGCCGCCGTTTACTGGGGCTTCATTTTTGGGCTTCGCCGAAGCTAACTCATCCACTTAACCTTCCAGCACCGGGCAGGCGTCAGCCCTATACGTCATCTTACGATTTTGCAGAAACCTGTGTTTTTGATAAACAGTCGCCTGGGCCTCTTCACTGCGGCTGCACTGACGTGCAGCACCCCTTCTCCCGAAGTTACGGGGTCATTTTGCCGAGTTCCTTAACGAGAGTTCACTCGCTCACCTTAGGATTCTCTCCTCGACTACCTGTGTCGGTTTGCGGTACGGGTAGTAAGATACTCACTAGAAGCTTTTCTCGGCAGTGTGACATCGGCCACTTCCCTACTTAAATTCGGTCCTCATCACAGCTTGTCTACCCGGTTAAAAGCATTTAACTGATAACCAGACTTACTGCTTGAACGCACATTTCCAATCGTGCGCACGGCTTAGCCTCCTGCGTCCCTCCATCGCTCAAACATATCTTACTAGTACAGGAATATCAACCTGTTGGCCATCGTCTACGCCTCTCGGCCTCGACTTAGGTCCCGACTAACCCTGGGAGGACGAGCCTTCCCCAGGAAACCTTAGTCATTCGGTGGATCAGATTCTCACTGATCTTTCGCTACTCATACCGGCATTCTCACTTCTAAGCGCTCCACTAGTCCTTACGATCTAGCTTCACCGCCCTTAGAACGCTCTCCTATCACTCGACCTAATGGTCGAATCCACAATTTCGGTGGTATCCTTAGCCCCGGTACATTTTCGGCGCAGAATCACTCGGCTAGTGAGCTATTACGCACTCTTTAAATGGTGGCTGCTTCTGAGCCAACATCCTAGCTGTCTATGCAACTCCACCGCCTTTTCCACTTAGGATACACTTAGGGACCTTAATTGGTGGTCTGGGCTGTTCCCCTTTCGACAATGGATCTTATCACTCACTGTCTGACTCCCGGATATAAATCAGTGGCATTCGGAGTTTATCTGAATTCAGTAACCCATGACGGGCCCCTAGTCCAAACAGTGCTCTACCTCCACGATTCTCTTTCCGAGGCTAGCCCTAAAGCTATTTCGGAGAGAACCAGCTATCTCCAAGTTCGTTTGGAATTTCACCGCTACCCACACCTCATCCCAGCACTTTTCAACGTACACGGGTTCGGGCCTCCAGTGCGTTTTACCGCACCTTCACCCTGGACATGGGTAGGTCACCTGGTTTCGGGTTTACATCAACATACTGAAACGCCCGTTTCAGACTCGCTTTCGCTACGGCTCCGACTTTTCATCTTAACCTTGCATGTTAACGTAACTCGCCGGTTCATTCTACAAAAGGCACGCTGTCACCCATTAACGGGCTCCAACTAATTGTAGGCACATGGTTTCAGGAACTATTTCACTCCCCTTCCGGGGTGCTTTTCACCTTTCCCTCACGGTACTGGTTCACTATCGGTCACTAGGGAGTATTTAGCCTTGGGAGATGGTCCTCCCGGATTCCGACCAGGTTTCACGTGTCTGGCCGTACTCAGGATCCTGAACTGAGGGCAATTGATTTCGTCTACGGGGCTATCACCCGCTCTGGCCGGTCTTCCCAAACCGTTCAACTATCAACTGCTTTGGTAACTCAAATGTTCAGTCCTACAACCCCAAGAAGCAAGCTTCTTGGTTTGGGCTGTTCCCACTTCGCTCGCCGCTACTATGGGAATCGCTATTGCTTTCTCTTCCTGTGGGTACTTAGATGTTTCAGTTCCCCACGTCTGCCAATCTTTAGCTATATATTCACTAAAGATTAATCATCGACTAAGATGATTGGGTTTCCCCATTCGGAAATCTCCGGATCAAAGCTTACGTACAGCTCCCCGAAGCATATCGGTGTTAGTCCCGTCCTTCATCGGCTCCTAGTGCCAAGGCATCCACCATGCGCCCTTTATAACTTAACCTCATCACTAACGTGATTGGCTAATTGAGTATTACGCGAAGTAAATAAACTTTACTAATAAAAAACTCAAAAATACGCGGTGTTCTCGGCTTAATTAATGAAATTATTAATTAATATAAAAGAAAATTGATATTATCTAGTTTTCAAAGAACCAATTC
>NZ_BBAD01000147.1 GCF_001311075.1 Secundilactobacillus similis DSM 23365 = JCM 2765 | reverse complement strand
TTTTCCCACTATAGAGAACCAGAATCACTGAATTTCACAAACTAAGCATGCTTACGCTGGACACAAACGATAGGACAACAAGAAACCCTCGGAAAAAATATTCCGAGGGTTTCTTAGATACAAAGACCTATTCTGAAGTTTTAGCGGTTGCTTTATCGCCACCCGTTGTCGCCGTTGTTGACGAGGTTGTGGATGAGCGGTTCGTATCCGTTGTGGTTGCTGAAGAGGTCTGGGTGCTACCCGAATCAGCATTACCATCACTACCGGAGCCGCCGCTTGGCGTTTGTTCGGTTGATACTGATGAACTTTCAGTTGAACTTGAAGTTTCGGAACTTGAGTTAGTCGTCACTTCATTGCTACCAGTCGTATCGCTACTATTGGTACTGCTACTGTAGTTGTTACTAGTAGAGCCGTTAGTTGCAGTCGTACTGTCACCAGGATAGCCGGAGACGTAATATTCGGTTGTGCCATTCTTAGAAGTGGCAACCACATCACTTGGGGCTGTCCAGTTTTCGTTGCTAACATTTTGCGAAACGTAGCTCATTTCAGAACGGTAGATTTCTTGTGCAATCTTCGTTTCATCCTGTGTCACATAATTTCCAGCCTGGAACTGTTTATCATAACCCGTCCAAACTGACATTGAATAGTGTTTGGTATAACCCGTAAACCAGGAGTCCATGACGGAGCTGGCTGGAACGGAGGAAACGTAGTCGTCAGGGTAGGCGGTCGTCCCGGTCTTACCAGCTTGGTAAAGACCAGAGATGGCAGCGCTAGTACCAGAACCGTTACTACTATTGATGACGCCTTTGAGCATATCAGTAATCATAAAGGCAGTGGCCTTAGACATTGCACGAGTTCCTTTGCTACTGTACGAGTGTGACTTACCATCGGCGGTAACAACCCGATCTAACAAATGCGGCTTGTAGTACGTTCCGCCGTTCGCAAAGGCAGCGTAAGCAGCTGCTTCTTGTTCGGTGGAAATGTAAGCCCCAATCCCATTTTGCAACGTCAGCTTGTTGGAGAACGTCATGCCAAGTTTGCCAAGGAACTTCGTTGCATCGCTGATACCAACGGCGCTTAACGTCCGGATAGCCGGAATATTCCGAGATTCCACTAAGGCTTTCCGCATGGTGATGGTGCCTTCATGCTTGTTGTCAAAGTCGTTCAGTTCTCGGCTGGTACCAGGATAGTAGTACTGGGTATCTTGAACGGGCTGGTAAGTTGGGTATTTCAAATACTCAATAGCGGGCCCGTAATCCATGAGCGGTTTAATGGTTGATCCACTCGACCGGTCAGTTTGAACGGCTCGGTTGAGGCCGAAGGTGACGTTGCCAACTTTTCGGCCACCTAACATTGCAACGACTTTCCCGTTGTTCGGGTCGACCATGGTTGCGCCGACTTGGAATTTATTGCTTGGATAGCAACGTAATTAGCACTGTTGGCGATGCTGTAAAGGTGCTTTTGAGCGGCCATGTTCAGGTTGGTGTACACCTTCAAACCATCGGTATTGGTGTTATACCCATCAGCCTTCAATTCAGCATAAACTTCTTTTAAGTAGGAATCGATATACTTTTGATTGGTCGTGTTGATGGTTGCGACCGGATGGGTTTTGGCTAATCCAGTTTTCACACTTTCAGCTTTGGCAGAAGCCGCTTGTTGAGAAGTGATCACTTTATTCTTAACCATCGCATCCAGTACGGTATCCCGACGCTCTTTAGCGTAATAGGGGTGGTGAATTGGATCGTAGTAGGTTGGACTTTGTGGCATTCCAGCTAACATCGCAAACTGTGCGAGGCTCAATTTACTCAATGATTGCCCGTAGTAGTAGTGCGCGGCAGTTTGCATCCCGTAAACCCCGTTACCCATGTAAACTTTGTTGATGTAAAATTCTAGGATTTGAGACTTACTGTATTTTTGTTCGACCTTAATTGCCAACCATGCTTCTTGGGCTTTACGCTTAATCGTTTGATCAGCTTTAGAAGTTGAAAAGACCGATAATTTAACGAGTTGTTGCGTCAAGGTACTCCCACCTTGAAGGCCAAGGGAAGAACCGGTAAAGTTCGCCATCGCGGCGCCGGCAATTCGAATAGGGTCAACCCCATGATGCTTATAGAAACGGCGATCTTCAATTGAAACCACGGCCTGTTTCAAAGTTGCAGGGATCTTATCCGACTTCACATAATCTCGGTTTTGGGCGCCTAGCCGCGAGATTACGTTGTTGTTTGAATCATAAACTTTTGTTGAAGTATCGCTTTGCAGGGCTGACTGGGTAATATTAGGTGCGCCCTGTGCGTAGTAGAAGAATAACCCGGCACCAAGCAGGATCCCAACGAAAAACAACCCGAGTAACCAGGTGAAAATACGGCGAACGTAATGGTGCTGCTTATTTTGCTGACTGCGTTTTCGGTTCCGCGCAGTTCGTGACTCCGGATTAGATTGATTACTTGACATAGATAGACTCCTTTGATTAAGGCGTTAAATGACTTTATCAACCGCATCAAGGTACGCGATGATGGGGTTTAACTGATACTGAACTGGAACGGCAATTTGATCAAACGTTGTCTTTGGAATCGATTTGCGACCACCGGCCGTGTCCTGGTGATCCCAATAGTCGATCAAGTCACTTGCCTTTAGTAGATATAACTGGTCAAGCGTCACAAACTTAATGAGGCCAAAACAAATGCCACCTTGTTTTAAACAACTCCGCATGTGCTCAACTTGATGTTGATGAAAATTATCTAGGGGGAACCGGGTCGTTTCCTTCGTTTCCTTCGCATCAAAATCGATGTAGCGGCCACGATAAACCCCGTTGTAATCGGTAGTTGAAGCCTGTCGAAAGTAGGCCTCTCGAATAACGGCAGCGCTTCGTTTCGGATAATCGACCTTAACGATCTGGACAGGCGTGGGTTTCTTGTGAATGACTGCAATATCGTTAGCAAGGTAGTATTGATTACTTTCGTTGATTTCCTGTTCAAGGGTCATCCCACGCCCACCGTGGGTCGTTAAAGTTGATTTGATTTTTGGTGACGCTGCTTGCTTAGGCAGGTAGCGGGCACCGTTTGGATAGTGAATGGTCACAGACTGGTTCATCTCTTTTCTGAATTCAATATTGAAAATAAGGCCTTTACCCAGTTAGCCCCATTATACCAAGTCCGTGGGAGTCGATAAACCAATAAATGTAAAAAAAGGTGAAGAACTGCGGTATGATGGGATTTGTAAATGTAATCTTAATAAATTTGCAGATGGTTTCAGTAATTCATGGGTTATGAATGCTAGTGTGCGGAGCGAGATGGGTTGAGAGCAGTGTGCAAGGCAACATCGGTGAAAGCGCCCGGC
>NZ_BBAD01000146.1 GCF_001311075.1 Secundilactobacillus similis DSM 23365 = JCM 2765 | reverse complement strand
CGACAACCTCTTCCGCAGCTTCCATTTGCTCTTTGGTGTAATCTTCATCGCCAACATGAACCAAATCACCATTTTCAACATCTTCAAGTTTCAAATCTTGCTTAATTTGCTTAAACAGACCACCATAGCTGATTTGTCGTGTTCCAGCTAAGGCATACTCTAAATCTTTAATCACCGTCAAATTACGCTCATCATCAGCCGTCATGTAATCAGCCGACTTCACTTCATACTTGGCAGTTTCTTCCGCACTAGCTTGCAAAGAGTCAGTTCCTTTGCGTTTATTAGCTTTAACAGCCTGCACATGTACCACAGGCTCATAATCAGACTTTAAAGCTCTTTGCCACAATTTTGCCCATTCTTCTTGCTTAATATAATTCACGCTATCCCCGGTAAAATAACTAGATTTTACAAACAATAAAACATGTAAATGCTGGTTATACGACCCATCTTGTTCATTGACGGTTATTTCCGTTGAACGTAAATAACCCAATAAATTTTTATGGACTTTCTTGTATTTAACTAATTTATTAAATGCCTTAGTTAAAGTTCGTAAAGACCCTTTTAACTCTTCTGCTGAATAAGCATTCTTAATGGTCAAAGTTAAAAACAAAAACCGCCCTTTAGGCTCTCGCGCAACTGCCTCTGCAATAATTTGTTTTAATTGGCTCGAATTTTTCATACTTTTTCTCCAGTTGCATAGCGGACATAACCGCTTTTTGCAAAACCAAGTCTGATACAGCTTCAAATGCTCCCCAATCTTCCGAAAACGTAAAACTTCACCACAACCTCGGACATCATGTGCCCGTTTAAATTCTAAAATTGACAAATATTCTGCATAGCGCACATTTTCAATCTTACGTTCTCGCCAAGGTCTTACTTTGCCATTTTCTGTTTTATCTTTAAATACTTTAGACATAAAAAGCTCCTTCCGTTCTATCCACGTGAAGGAGCTGAAATATCATTTTAGCTAAGCTTACAGCCTTGACAGAATAGGGTTTTCCCCCTAGAATAAGACTATAAATCGCGAATGATAATCACCTCACGTGCTCGGACGACCAAATCAGAGACTTCACGTGGGTTTTTATTTTGTATTTCTTTATTAAAATTTATACCTCAATAATACACCAAAACCCTATAATAGCAAGGCATATGTACAAAAACAGCAAAATCCAGTTGTTTCTATTAGTATCAAGATAAGAGGAAAGCGACAAAAAACGTCGCTTTCAAACCCCAAAAAGACAGTTCACTGAACTGTCTTTTTTAAAACCGTGGCTTTCAGCCACACCGACCAGCTGAACCAGCTGGACCCCACAAATGAGCGGGAGCCCCCGCTCAAACTCACCCCGTACTCGCCGTAAGGCAGGCAAAAAAAGCAGGGGTGCTTTTCTTTGCATGCGCAAAAGTATTCTAATCCAGTAGTCAATCAACTCCTTAAAGCCTCAAAAAGGGACTAACTGCTAAAGCAGTAAGTCCCTTTAATTCGATTTACCGTTGACTGACGGCCATTAAACAGTTCCAATACTCATCAGCGGTTAAATTAAAGCCATAGACCAAATTCAAAGGCTTGGACCATCTAATTCATCATGTTGTCCCTTGGAACGCTCCTGTGGCCTCTGAGAGGCTTTTTTAGACGGTTCTTTTAGTCCAGCCCGTTCTAGCCACTCACTTGGTAAACCAACCCCTAGTTTGCGCTGTAAGAAGTGGTCAACGCTCCGAACAATTCCTTGTAGCGTCCCGACTAACTTTTGAAGACGACGATTCTCAATATCTAATTCCATAGCCTTACTTTCAGCTTTAATCAGTCGGTCTTTTTGAATATCCATATCAGACCTTTGGGACAAGGTTTCAGTAAAATACGTATCCGTTAAGCTGGCACCCTGTTTAAGTTTATCAAAATCAAAACGGTCAACCAGCACATACCGCTTATGAAAACGAGATTCCTTCGTTTTAACACTATTCACATCAAATTTAGTGGCTTGATACGTTTTAAGTTTCGCTTGGCGCTGCTTAGTTTCATTTTCAACCGCTGCTAACTTTTGCTGCCCCTGCTTAATAGATTCCCGCATGGCTTTATATTCCGGTACCGTCAAACTTTTACGTTCCGATTCTTGAACCCCACGCTGAACATTAAAACCATGCTGTTGTAAATAAGTCGGTAATTGATCTTGAATATCTCGCAAAGCCGTGCGATTAAATACTCGTTTAGCAGATAATTTATATTGATCATCAAAGGGGACAATCCCCATATGCATATGTGGGGTACTCTCATCAAGATGAACAATTGCATAACGAATATTATCTTCACCAAATTTTTCAGCAAAATAGTCCTTCGCTGTTTCAAAATACTTGCGAGTATCAGCCGCCGTTAAATTCGTAAAGAAATTGCTGTCGCTAGAAATAATCCATTCATTGACTAAAACGGCATCTTTTCTAACTGCCCGCTGGCTGGTTTTGTGCTCGTTAATGTAAGCTTCAATATCTGTTTTGAAATGGTTAGTCCGACCAGCAACTAAATCATAATTTAAGTCAGAACGGTTAACGTCAATGTCAGTATTTTTGTGATGTCGCGTTCGGCGTTGATCATGATTACCCAAGCCAACTAAATTATCAGCTTTTAATTTCTGCATATTAGCCACTAAATAACTCATTTCACCACTCCATTCCAAACAGCTAAATTTGGTTAGAGCATAGCACAGAATTCGGCAAACCTCCATGCAAGGTATAGCCAATATACTTTACCTTGTAAAGTTTGGCTCTACCGAGGGTCGCCTTGCCAGCGGGACAGACCCAACCGCTCATTTTCCTGTTCGGAAAATCTTGCTCTCGTGGCAGTTAATTTTAGCTGTTCTCTTCCGCCAAAATAATCGCCACTCACTAGCTTAATTTTTCTAAGAAAAATTGACGCCAGAATTAAAAAAAATCTCGGCTATCTTTTCCGCGAGATTCCTTTAATTCGCAAAACCGAAATTTTTGATCCACAAAAACCATGGAACAAAATTTCAAAAATCACTAAACATGCAATGTTTATATCCGACTTTCGTATATGCCGTCATAGACTTCCGCTTTAACAACATCCATATCTGTACCGCCGTTATCAACATATTTCAAAATATTCCACAAAGAATTATGTAAATATTCAGCTTCAATCACTAACTCTTTTTTACTCATATGGCTGTATTCACTATTTTTATCTAAGTCATGCTCATCGTAATAATCTTCAAATAATCCCATACTCATTTATCTCCTAATCTTCATACTTCAAGCGCTCATTTAAAGCACGTACTTTTCCCTTTTCAATATCATCAGAATGTCTATTTCTAGAATCAAGATAAATCTGTTTTAATCGCTTAAAATCAACATCAAAACCATTTTTTTGCATTTCTTCAACAAAAAAATTATCCAATCTCATCATCATAAAAAACACCCC
>NZ_BBAD01000145.1 GCF_001311075.1 Secundilactobacillus similis DSM 23365 = JCM 2765 | reverse complement strand
CTCGGGAATTTGAAAAGGACAAGAATCAAAATAAGCTAACAGCAGCAAACATCAAAAAAATTGTGACGACTTATCAAAATCGGCAAGATGTCGATAAATATGCCCACGTGGCCTCACCGGCAGAAATCAAAGAGAATGACTACAACTTAAATATTCCGCGCTACGTTGATACGTTTGAACCAGAACCCGAGATTGATTTGGACCAAGTCAAAGCTGATTTAAAGCAACTGGACGAGGAAATCAGTCAGAATGAACAAGCCTTTAATGAATTGGCTAGCCAGTTAGTGACCACCCAGGTGAATGACCAGTCAAAACCGGAGGCTAACAATGAAAGATAAACAAGCTAAATATCCGCAATTAAGATTTAAAGGTTTCACTGATGCTTGGGTACAGCGTAACCTTTCTGAACTGCTTCAAGAACGAAACCATCAGATTGAACCTAACGACGAATATGAGTTGATGTCTTTCGCAGCTGGTACTGGTGTGACACCAAAGGGCGAGAGGTATGATCGCAGCGCTTTAGTCACTAATGACTCAAAGAAGTACAAAGTCACTGAATTTGGTGATTTTATTTACAGTTCGAACAACCTTGAAACTGGGTCAATTGGATTCAATAAAACAGGAAAGGCATTGATATCGCCGGTCTACAGCATCTTCTATTCAACTGAAAATGCTGATAGTCGATTTATTGGTCTGTTGTCTAGTCAAAAAAATTTTATCCATTCAATGGTTCGATACCGACAGGGAGTCGTGTATGGTCAGTGGCGTATTCATGAGTCAGATTTTTTGAAGATTGCAGTTTTCACCCCAAAGTTGGATGAACAAAATAAAATCATCGAGTTTTTCGAAAGGTTCGACAAACTTATCGCTGCTAACCAGCGTAAGTTAGATTTGCTCAAGGAACAGAAAAAAGGCTACTTGCAAAAAATGTTCCTAAAAATGGGGCCAAAGTTCCTGAATTGCGATTTGCAGGGTTTGCTGACGCTTGGGAACAGCGTAAGTTGTCTGATTTAACTGAACGAGTAACTCGAAAGAACAAAAATAACGAGTCGAGTCGTCCGTTAACTATCTCAGCGCAGGATGGTCTGATTGACCAGAATGACTTTTTTGACAAGCAAATTGCTAGCCGTGATATCAGTGGTTATTTTCTAGTTAAAAATGGTGAATTTGCTTACAACAAAAGCTATTCAAACGGATACCCATGGGGAGCGATTAAGCGACTCGATAAATATGATATGGGAGTTCTTTCAACTCTTTATATCATTTTTAGACCGACAAACGTTTCTTCCCAATTCTTGGTTTCATACTACGACACAACTAGGTGGTACAAGGAAGTTGCAAAGAATGCTGCGGAAGGCGCACGTAACCATGGGCTCTTGAATATTGCTCCTACTGATTTTTTCAGTACTGTGCTACTAATTCCAAATTCAATCGAGGAACAGCAAAAAATTGGTTCATTTTTCAAACAACTCGACGACACTATCACTCTTCATCAACGTAAGCTTGAAAAACTCCAAGAACTTAAAAAAGGGTATCTACAAAAGATGTTTTGCTGAGCTTAATTCGATCAAATTTAGGATCCTATGAAACCCCATGACTTAATTTTTATTGTGCTTGGTCAACACTTAATTCACCTGTATAATGGATTACGCAGGAAGTTTTAAGGGCGGTGGCTGTCTTTTCCCTTGCGAGGTGAGGCCCATGGGAACATGGAATAATCTTCAGGAAGGTTTCACAGTCAATGAGCGTCTTCCAGACACTCTCGTTGATGTTGCTGTTTGGCACGTTTTTAATCGCGCTACTCAGCTATATCGACAAGTACCACAAATAAAAAAGCCGCCCTGCGTAACTTTGGCTAGGTTACAGGGTGACTCAACTATCATTTTTTAACTAATGCCACCGCCTTTGAAGCGGCTTGCGCGGGAAGTCTTGTTAGCGCAAGACTTCCTTTTTCTATTACATTATAGCATGTCCCTTAAAAACTGGCTAACGTTTTAGGCTTTGATCAGGTTCAGAATCTGGTTGTTTGATTTCTGGATTCTTTTTAGCAAATGCTTGCAGCTGTTTTTGCGTTCGATTACTGATTTTCTGGTGTACATCATTTAATTTATTTTTTAGTTCTAATTTTTGTTGTGGATTCGTTGCTTGCTGAACTTGTTGTTGCAAGCTTTGATAGGACTTATTAAGATCCTGGGCGGATAGCTTTTTTAAATCATGCTCAGGTTCTTTTTGTGCTTCTTGTAAGCCTAATTGTTTGGTTAACCCGTCACTAAGCTCAATCACTTTGTTGCTCACTTGGTGGATTTCACTTAAAGCACTATGGATTACGGCTTTATCTTTGGCCCAGGTGGCCACATAACCGAATGAATAGTTGCTGGTATCAACGCCAATATTTTGCATGGCAACATACGCAACCGCTTCGGCTTGGGTTTCCTGATAGGCTCGCGGCCGATCTTTAAAGGCTGATTTTAACCCATGTAACTGACTATGCGCATATTCATGATATAACGTCTTTAGTTTTAAAGCATTATCGGGCTCATCGCCACCAATGACGATTTCATTAGTGCTGGGTTGAAAATACCCCTTAGCCCCATTTAGCGTCTCTAAAGGCACTTCACTGACTTTAAGGTCGGTTTGCTGGTTTAAATAATCTTTGAACGCGTTATACAAGCTCGTTACATTCTGATGATCGGCTAAATTTTCTTTGACAAAGTCTTTAGCACTTAACACTGGCTCACCGCTAGTTTGTGCCACATCAAAGACGGGTAGATAACGGTAACCGACAATGGCGCGTTCATCGGTGGTATCAAGACGCTTTTGCTCGGCTGGTGTTAACTTCTTAATAATCGGGGCCGCAATCCGAATCGCTTTTGCGCCCCGGTTGACGGTGCGGTTAAAAGCCGTCTGCCATTGCTTAAAGCCCGCGACTTGAGTGGCTTGCGGATTTTGCGCATAAATCAAATCAATGTTTCTGGCGCTATAATGATGAAATTTAGCCAGGGTATTAAGATACTGTTTAAATCGGTCACTATCGGTTAATTTTAGGATTTGTTGTTCAGCCTGAGCGACTAATTGTGCTTTCCAGGCTTTAACGTCTGCTTTACTCGGCATTGTCTACCCCTCCTCATCTTCAAAAATATCATTCAGTATGGGAGCCACTTTTGTTTGAATTGAGGTCGTGCCATAAAGGGCAACGTAACCGTCAGACAATTTTTGCCAAGCCACTTGATAATAGGCCCCGTTACCAGTAATTTCTTTTAAATACTTGTAGGTTCCTTTAGTCTGCAAAACCGGTAATTCACTCCCAATGACTGTTAATTCGTTATCCATTTCATGATCTCCTTTGCTTTGCTAATCTCACCCGTTGTTTAGGTTCGCTTTGGGGGTTGTCAAAGTGAACCTAAACAACGGGTTCACCAACCGGAACAACGTGAAGGGCGGTAGGGTAAGGTCTAATCAAAATCAAAACTTAATTTATGGCCGTCAAGTTTTAGCTTGGCGTCAAACGACTTTCCTTTTTTGCTCTTGAATCCCTTTAGTTTG
>NZ_BBAD01000144.1 GCF_001311075.1 Secundilactobacillus similis DSM 23365 = JCM 2765 | reverse complement strand
CCCCAGTCTAAAAGGCACTTAAACGTCCCCGATTCTAATAGATAACTGCTCGTCCCAATGCCATGATCTGGATAGCCACCGTAATAACCTAACACCGTTAATTTCATTAATAATTGACTTCCTTTCAAATTTGAATGACTTTTAATTTTCAATTGTCATTCGTCAACGTTATAATATAGTTGTGAAGACAGGAGGAATGACTTATGATTACGCAACTCAGCATCACCTTTGGTAGTAAACAAGTGCTTACCGACCTTCAAGCGCGGTATCCTGATCGGCCCATGCACCTGCTAGATGCTTCGTCAGCTGGCGAACAACTCGCCTTGTTAGATGTTTCTGGTCAAGAATCAGTCTTTAGTTCACCCGTTCATTATGACATTAAACTTCACCGTGGCACAACCGATTGGAATGGATTTATCAACTTTATGTACTTCGATAATCTTTCCGAAGATGATCAAACCGTCTTTAATTCTAAGGCAAGTCACTTCGTCTCCGTTGACGCAATGCCAGATGGGATGCACGCAGCCTACTTCATGAAAGCCGAGAAGAATCGGGCCAATAATATTTTATTAACCACTTGGTCGAGTGCCGAGGACTTTTCCATTTGGAAACGGAGCGACACGTTTAAACCATTCAAGTATTTCCAAAGCACACTAAACAACTATCACGAAGCCAGCTATCATTTTATTAATCAATAATCTGCTAAATTTTGGCAGTCTGTAACAATTAACAGCTGCTTAACGGTATCTAGTATCATTTTAAACGCGTGACCTAACCAATCGATTTGTTTAGGCACACGTCCATTCTAAAAAAGTTATGTAATCCATTGTCGATTGCATAACTTTTTATTTCAATAAAGGAGTTTTCGATTTGATTTCCAACGAAGCACACGTCAAATTAGCGCCACATCAGTCATTAACACCTGAACAAGAAACCCTAGTTCAACACATCCACCACTTCATCACCTCTCATATAACCGATGAGCAGCCAGCCATTTTCGTCATTCATGGCGATGCCGGAACGGGTAAAAGTGTCATTTTAAGCGAAGTCTTCTATCAATTGCAGCAGGCGCGTCGCAACCCAGACAGTCCCCTTTATCAGACCACCAATTACTTCTTGGTCAATCACCCCGAGTTATTAAAAGTATATCGTCAAATTGCTGGCGAGTTACCACAAGAGTTAAAAAAGGATTTTCAGCGACCAACCTCACTCATCAACCAGTGTCACAAGCATCAAACCGGATTCGATGTTGGCGTTATCGATGAAGCCCACCTGTTACTGTCACAACCCGACCACTATAATAACTTTTACGGTCAAAATCAGTTATTGGAACTGATTAAGTTAGCAAAAGTCCTCATCATCGTCTTTGACGAACGCCAAGTCCTTCGTTTAAAAACCTACTGGACAAAAGCTCGACTTCAGCAGTTGTTGGCCCCCTACCATCAGGAATGGTTCCACCTCACCACTCAGTTTCGCATGCAGGCCGACGATCAGGTGATTAACTGGATCGACCATTTTACTGGTGATCAACGATTACTACCAATTACACCAAGCTTCTTTAACAACTACGATTTTCGTGTATTTGACGATGCAGAAATAATGCGGCAGGCCATCGTTCACCAAAATAACCAAGTTGGCCTCTCAAGAGTCGTCGCAACAACTGGCTATCCTTCAACATTAGATGGTGGTAAACACTACATCCACGAAGGCCGTTTTAAGCTCCCTTGGGATCAGTATAACTATACGGTAACACCGTGGGCAGAAATTCCTGAAACCATTAACGAAGTCGGCTCAATCTATACCTGTCAGGGATTTGATTTAAACTACGTGGGTCTCATCTTAGGTCCTCCCATTACACTGGCGGCTGATCAGCAACACCTACAAATTGATCCAACTAAAATTACCGATGTCGAAGCCTTCAAAAAGCGTGATGATCTTACCGATCCGAATGAATTGAACCATGCTAAAATCACGTTGGTTTTAAATGCCATTAATGTGCTTATGAAACGTGGTGTCCGTGGGCTTTACTTATTTGCACATGATAAACAGCTTCGAACAGTCTTAACGGCAATGTATACCAACGCCATTAAGGATTAGAGAACGATCCAATGCATCTTGCTGCGTTGGATCGTTTTTAATAGTATACAAAAACCCCCGATTATCCAAAAGATAATCGGGGGTTTTTCGATGTGATACGGTCCGTACGAGACTCGAACTCGTGATCTCCTGCGTGACAGGCAGGCGTCCTAACCAGCTAGACCAACGGACCATGATTGCGGGGGCTGGATTTGAACCAACGACCTTCGGGTTATGAGCCCGACGAGCTACCAGACTGCTCCACCCCGCGATAATATTAATAAGATTAATTCTACTGACCCGTATGGGACTCGAACCCATGTTACCGCCGTGAAAGGGCGGTGTCTTAACCGCTTGACCAACGGGTCATACTTTTTAAATCTGAAACAACGGAGAAAGAGAGATTCGAACTCTCGCGCCGCTTACGCGACCTACACCCTTAGCAGGGGCGCCTCTTCAGCCACTTGAGTATTTCTCCAATGGGCCTAAATGGACTCGAACCATCGACCTCACGCTTATCAGGCGTGCGCTCTAACCAGCTGAGCTATAGGCCCATTAAAGCGGGTAACGAGAATCGAACTCGCGACAACAGCTTGGAAGGCTGTGGTTTTACCACTAAACTATACCCGCATGGGACTATTTAGATTTAATGGCGCGGGACGGAATCGAACCGCCGACACACGGAGCTTCAATCCGTTGCTCTACCAACTGAGCTACCGAGCCATAAAATAAACGGTCCGTACGAGACTCGAACTCGTGATCTCCTGCGTGACAGGCAGGCGTCCTAACCAGCTAGACCAACGGACCGTAATTGCGGGGGCTGGATTTGAACCAACGACCTTCGGGTTATGAGCCCGACGAGCTACCAGACTGCTCCACCCCGCGATAATAAGGAGGATGAGAGATTCGAACTCTCGCGTGGTTTGACCCACCTGACGGTTTTCAAGACCGTTCCCTTCAGCCAGACTTGGGTAATCCTCCATAAAAGAAGCAAATATTAAATTGTATGACCACCTTAAAGGACCAAACAAATGGACCTTGTAGGACTCGAACCTACGACCGGACGGTTATGAGCCGTCTGCTCTAACCAACTGAGCTAAAGGTCCGAGTAATGATCAAATCGCGGCAGGGGGGATCGAACCCTCGACCTCCCGGGTATGAACCGGACGCTCTAGCCAGCTGAGCTACACCGCGATGGTGACAAAATGAAACTATATGATTAGATAATGTTTTATCTAAATCGGGAAGACAGGATTCGAACCTGCGACCCCCTGGTCCCAAACCAGGTGCTCTACCAAGCTGAGCTACTTCCCGCTCAATGCACCCAGTAGGAGTCGAACCTACAACCTTCTGATTCGTAGTCAGACACTCTATCCAGTTGCGCTATGGGTGCAAAATATTAAAATGTAACAAATGCCGAGGACCGGGATCGAACCGGTACGGTTATCACTAACCGCAGGATTTTAAGTCCTGTGCGTCTGCCAATTCCGCCACCCCGGCGATTTTGGCAAAAGCGGAAGACGGGATTCGAACCCGCGACCCCCACCATGGCAAGGTGATGTTCTACCACTGAACTACTTCCGCATATTTTGTTAAATGCCGACTAGAAGATTCGAACTTCCGACCCCCTGTTTACAAGACAGGTGCTCTACCAACTGAGCTAAGTCGGCAACAACATGAATAATGATATCAGATCTAACCTTCATTGTCAACATGATGAGCCGTGACAGTCTCGAACTGTCGACCCTCTGATTAAAAGTCAGATGCTCTACCAACTGAGCTAACGGCTCAATGGAGGATACAGGGCTCGAACCTGTGACCCTCTGCTTGTAAGGCAGACGCTCTCCCAACTGAGCTAATCCTCCATAAAGATAGCGTGGCAACGTCCTACTTGCAGGGGGCGATCCCCCAACTACTATCGGCGTGCTGAAGCTTAACTTCTGTGTTCGA
>NZ_BBAD01000143.1 GCF_001311075.1 Secundilactobacillus similis DSM 23365 = JCM 2765 | reverse complement strand
AGAGTGCGTGAATTGAAATACGTAAGGCTTCGTATTGTGACTTGGTAAATGCTATCGCACTCTCTAAAGGAGTGCGTGAATTGAAATATCATTGTTGTATAGATCAGACAATAAGTCGTTGGATCGCACTCTCTAAAGGAGTGCGTGAATTGAAATCAGACCCAACCAAATTTTTAGCAACTAAAGCCGAATCGCACTCTCTAAAGGAGTGCGTGAATTGAAATATCGCTAACATCAAAGGCCCTCTCGCATCCGCCATCGCACTCTTTAAAGGAGTGCGCGAATTGAAATAGCTAATGCCTTGCGTAGGCAGAATTGAGTTTAACATTGCACTTACTCGAAGGGGGAGACTATTCTCGAGGAAAGACCTGTGTAGGAACTAAATTCTACGATGAGTATTCACAAGAAATAATTTAACGAATTATCACTTTATATTAGAACGTAAATTTGAATTATGAGCCTAATAGGAGGTTTTATGATGAAATATATCGCACATATTGGTCGGGATAATGATCAGACGCAACTTTTAAGCGATCATTTGACTACTGTTCGTGACATGTGTGAAGAGTGGGGAAGATCGATTGGACTTAGTCATGTTTGTGGATTAGCAGGCTGGTTGCATGATTGCGGAAAGTATACCGATGAATTTCAATCATATATTCTGAGAGCACATAATGGAGATCCTAAAGCGGTTCCGGGAATAGTAGACCATTCTAGTGCAGGCGGTTTTTATTTAATCCAATGTATTGAAAAATATAAAGATGTAACGGGTTTAGCAAACCAGCAGCCTGCCAAGCTGTTAGCGGAATTAGTCGGAAATGCTATTTTTGCCCATCATAATCCTAACGGGGCATTGGATTATATTGGTGAAGTATCACAATTAGGTGGTGATAATCAATTTGTGTTGAAAGACACACTCCCTTTTTCGAAGCGCGTGGAAAATGTCAGAGTGAAGATTATCAAAAAATGTACAATGAAATTCGACCACGTTTTTTTGCTGAATTTGATGAATCAGTTTTTGAACAGTATTATAAAGCAGCACTTGATGAGATAGCTGCTATTGATATCATCGAATTGTTAAATAATCAGTACTTTTATTTGCGTTTTATTTTAAGCACGCTTATTGACGCGGATCATACCAACACGGCTGATTTTGAAATGCAAATAGCTGACAGAGAATTTAGAAATAATAATAAAATTTTAGCAGACTATTATCAAATCAATGAGACTGCTGTAGCTCAACAGGCAAAATCTAATAAAAAGATTCAAAACGAACAGTTAAAAAAATTGAATGAATTACGCCAGAAAATGTCGGATGCTTGTGTTAATTTGAATAGTGAAGACGCAGGTATTTATACATTATCCGTACCAACTGGTGGTGGTAAGACGTTATCCAGTTTGAGATTTGGATTAAATCATGCTAAAAAATATGGGACGGAACGACTTGTTTATATCGTTCCATATACAACAATTATTGAACAAAACGCCGATGTCATTCGAAAACGGTTAAATGGCAGTACTGAAGACTCAACGAATATTCTGGAGTATCACTCAGCAGTAGTAGGTGACTTTAAAACAGCGAAAGTAGATGAATCAGTTGGTGATAGTGCTTATTACTACGCTCGAGATACATGGGATTCACCGATTATTTTAACATCGCAGGTTGCATACTTAGATGCATTGTATGGTAAAGGAAGTAAAAATATACGGCATATGCATCGGTTAGTTAACTCAGTATTGATATTTGATGAAATTCAAGCTATGCCGATGAAATGCTAGGGTTAAACAATTTGGCAATGAGCTGGTTATCTCAAGAAAAAACTACAAGCTTACTTTGTACTGCTACACAACCGGTGTTAGAGGGAATACTGGATGGAGTTACTGTAAAAGGTGAGATTGTTCCGAATTTATCAACGGTCGAGCAGGCCTTTAAACGAGTTGAAATTATGCCAGATTTGAAAAAGCAGTACGATTTATCAGAATTAATGAACTTGGTCAATCATCGATTGGAGAAAGTACGTAGCTTATTAGTGATCTTAAATACAAAAGCGGCTGTAAAAAAAGCCTATCAAACATTCGAGGCAGGAAACGATGCGGTTAAGTATCACCTTTCAACATCAATGTGTCAGAAAAATAGGCAGTATAAGTTTCAACAGATCAGAAAAGATTTACGACAGTCAGACATAAAAAAAGTGGTCGTGTTTTCGACAAACTTAATTGAAGCAGGGGTAGATTTGAGTTTCGAGGCGGTCATTCGTTCGGCAGCGGGGTTAGATAGCGTTATTCAAGCAGCCGGTCGGTGTAATCGAAATCACGAAACTGATATGGCACAAGTTAATCTAATTAAAACTACATCTGATTTAGAAAACATGAGTGGTCTAAATCAGATAAAAAAGGCAGCAGATATTACGGAAACTATTGCCCATGACAAAACAAATTTAATGACTGCACCGATAATCAATAACTTTTTTGAGCAATTGTACAATCATGATGAAAGGAATAAATCTGAATTAAAATATCCACTTAACATTAAAGATACACAGTTGGATCTATATCATATTGTTCGTGGTAATATTGTAGATGAGGGTGAAGTACCGAGTGGTCAACTACTTGAGCGACGAGAGCAACGTGCCTTAGCGCCATCCACAACGGATTTTACAGTTGCTTCTCAAATTGTAACTAAATGTTTTAATGTTATTGATAGTCCAACAACTGACGTTATAGTTGAATATTCAATGGATGATGAAAAATTTAGCGGTACCTCAGGGGATACTGAAAGTCACGATATTATTACGCAGTTACTCTCCGAACAAAGTAAATTTGGTGATGTTTCTAAATTATTGAAAGCGGCTAGACCATACACAGTATCCGTCTATGATGGTGCATTGAAAAAACTACAAGAAGAAGGCGCCGTTCAGTACTACGAAAATCAAGATATTTGGGTTGTTTTGAAGAGTGCCTATAGTCCTGAGTTTGGATTGGGTGGCAACGAATTAAATCCAGACGAATTTATGTTTTAGGTGCGAACCGTAAGCTCACATGTTTTTTACGGAGGATTCGCACCGATAATATATGACATTTTGAATCAAAGTTACAAAGTAAAATTTACGAAGTATGTATTATATGTATCGCTGCACTATATTTAGTATTGATATATGAACATATACTAAATGTTGCGGTCTCGCTCTTTCGTGGAGCGAGTGAATTGAAATACACGGTGACGTGTTGGATCGGTACGGCACTGAAGGTCTCGCTCTTTCGTGGAGCGAGTGAATTGAAATTACACGGTGAAATGGTAGTGATCGTTACCTCAGTGTCTCGCTCTTTCGTGGAGCGAGTGAATTGAAATATGCGTGCGTTAAAAATGCTCTGTATGATGGCGTTGTCTCGCTCTTTCGTGGAGCGAGTGAATTGAAATATTAATAAAGGCGGCTTTAAAACAAAAAAAGAAGCGTCTCGCTCTTTCGTGGAGCGAGTGAATTGAAATACGAATGAAAGTCGCCACGACTACCAGAGCCATAATGTCTCGCTCTTTCGTGGAGCGAGTGAATTGAAATGTCATCCATCAGTCCGTGAAGGAGTCCAACCACGTCTCGCTCTTTCGTGGAGCGAGTGAATTGAAATACCGAACATGAGTGAAAAGAGTCAACAAGGTCAGGGTCTCGCTCTTTCGTGGAGCGAGTGAATTGAAATCAAACCGCCGCCAATGATTCTGGCGGGGCGTTCGTCTCGCTCTTTCGTGGAGCGAGTGAATTGAAATCATGTTGGCTACCGTGACTTCATAAGTTCCGGCGGGGTCTCGCTCTTTCGTGGAGCGAGTGAATTGAAATACTGTCGGTTGTTGGGTATTGGATCAACCCGGTGCCGGTCTCGCTCTTTCGTGGAGCGAGTGAATTGAAATGACTTCTTAGTCGTCTTGGCGTACGCCTTAGAAATGTCTCGCTCTTTCGTGGAGCGAGTGAATTGAAATATTGATACGGAACGTGGTAGTGTCGGTAAATGAATGTCTCGCTCTTTCGTGGAGCGAGTGAATTGAAATATTCCTCGTCACCGTCCTTAACCATTTCAAATCGTGTCTCGCTCTTTCGTGGAGCGAGTGAATTGAAATCGGT
>NZ_BBAD01000142.1 GCF_001311075.1 Secundilactobacillus similis DSM 23365 = JCM 2765 | reverse complement strand
ATTGTTCTTTTCAGTAACTAAATAGCCACGTTTCTTTAACACTTCTAGCACATTAGCCCGGGTCGCACTTGTCCCAATTCCTTGCACGTCTTTGAGAATTGCTTGGGCTGCTTCATCATCAAGTGTTTTACCGGCCGTCTTCATGGCTGTGATTAATGTCCCTTCGGTAAACGGTACTGGTGGGGGCGTTTCTTTTTGCGGTGTTTGCAGATTTGCTTGAACTTGGTCGCCTTGGTGAACGATCGGTAGGGTGGCTGCCTTTTGCTGGTCGGCTTTGTTTTCATCAAATAAAGCTTGCCAACCCTGCTTAGTTGGGACCTTACCGGTTGCTTTAAAATTGGCGTCACCAACTTGGGTGATAATGGTGGTTTCCTCGTACTCATACGGATCAGCAAACATCGCTAACGTCGTTCTTAAAACCAAATCATAGACCTGTTGCTGCAATTTAGGCAAGGCAGCTAATTGATCTTTAGTCGGCACGACTTTAGTCATAATAATGGCGTAGTGTTCTTCAACCTTTTTTCCATTAACATAGCGCTTATTCGGGGTGGTGTTGGTTAAAGCGACTCGCTTAGAGACTAACCCCAGATACTTCGTCAGATTAGCCACTAAATACTCAAATTCTTCATTAGTGATATAAGCACAATCCGTTCGGGGATAACTCAACAACTTGGCTTCATATAAACTTTGAATAGCCGCTAAGGTTTGGCTGGCACTGGCATGATACCGTTTATTCATCGCACTTTGCAGACTGGATAGCGAGAATAGTTGGGGACTGGCACTCTTTTTAGCCTGCTTTTGCACGTCCTTGATTAAACCGCCCTGTGAGCCTTTCTGAACGTGTTTAGCTTGCATGAATGTCATTAGCCCTGTTTCATCTTTAAACCGCTGATAGGGGTCTAATTTTGCGACGAATTTTTGCTGATTGGCTAAAATTTCCGCATTTAGTTCAAAATAGGGTTCCGGCTTAAAGTTTTTGATTGCCTGGTCTCTTTGATAGACCATATATAAGGTTGGCGTCTGTACTCGACCAATCGAATACACCCCGCGTACCCCGTTTTGTCTCAATAACAAAGTATATAAAGGACTGCCATTCATACCAATTAACCAGTCACTAATTTGACGGGTTTGGGCTTCTTTATAAGCCAAATAGTCTTTGTGCCAATCACCAAGATTTTTAAAGCCGGTAATAATCGCGTCTTTTTCTAGGCTATTCAACCAAAGGCGCTTAATCATTTTCGACTTAACATCAATATGCGCTTGGTTCATGATCGACCACGCGATATTTGACCCTTCTCGACCACTATCGGTGGTAACAATAATGGTATCGGCTTTGGTTAACAGGTCTTTAACGATCCTGAATTATGCTTGTTTACTAGCTGACACTTCAACTTTGTATTTTTCGGACAAAATAGGGTCACTAACCGTATAGTAACCCTGCTTTTTATGCTCTTTTGAAAATCTTGGACGTATGAACGGGCTTGACTAGGCTTTTCAGCTAAGATAACAGTGGTCATGTTCGTTCACTCCTTATGATTCAGCTTTTGTTCTAATTCTGTTTTGCCTTGTTCAGCCGCTTTTAACCAGGTTTAACGGTGCATTTTTTATTCCGATTACAAGTGCATGCCCCCATCTTCATGCCGATTTCGAGTTTGGTGTTGCCGTTGCTTTTTCGTCATTTCCCACTCGGCCTCTTTTAAACCTTGCGCCTGTCTTTGCCGTTGGTAATCTTCATCACGGGCATATAGAGCGGCCATGATTGCGTCACTAAAGGCCGTCTTTAGGTAATATTCTGGACTAACTGGCTTGTAGTTCAATGGTTGATAATGTGCCAGCTGGGATTTTCGATATTGATCGTCCTTAGCTTGTTGCTCTTTTAACTGCTTTTGGATTTTCTCAATCTGACTGTTTTTAACCATCGGATCGGCTTTGCATTCGCCAAAAAAGAGTTGTTTAGTACCATCATGCTTTAAAACCCGTTGTAAGTGATGATTTTCTAACTGATCTAAGCTAAGCTGTCCCGATAAATAAGTTAGTCCTTGTTGATGTTCTTGGGGACTGAACACCTGTGGTGGATTTGTTTGCCACTGTTCAATCGTTTCGGCCTGACATGGCTTTAAAACAGGATCATAGTACATCACGGCTGTATAGGCTAGTTCCTGTTTAATCAATGGCAATCCATCTAAATCACCTTTGGGAAAGGCCCTTTTCAATACTTCATGGTATTGCGTTTTAATGACTTGCTTAACGGCCATGATTGCCCGTAGATCTTTGACTGCGCGAGTAATCTTTTGCTGTTCGGTTGGTGAATATTTCTCTAGTAACCCTTGATCGACGTGTTCTAGACTTTCTAAGTTATCGTCATGAATCATCAGCGTATATTTCAGTTCGATTTTGACTTCCTTTTCTTGTTGCATTAATAACTTCCAGCCAACGTATGGCCGTTTGGTAAAGGTCAATAATTGTTGGGTCAACAAATCATCACGAATGTTCATTAAACGTTCGTTTAATTCACTACCCTTGAAAACTGTTTGTTCGCTATCGGTTTCCTTAATTAATTCTCGTCTTTCAGCTTGCGTAGTCTGTTCAAAATTAAGCTCTGGATAAAGTTTTTTCGTGGTACGATCGACCACTTTGTTTAAGAGTTCATCTGCCTTTTTTAATGAGCTTTCTTGTTGGTTAATTGTCAATAATTGTTTAGTCACATCTTCACCAACTGCATGTTTAATTAAGGTGCTGTTTTTCCAATTAAATAGCATGCGCCATTTATCATCTAAGCTCTCTAAACTGATATAAGTTTTCAGTTCATGACTTAACTCATTGACCACCCGTTTTTCATTAAACGAGAAATGTTTGCTTAGACTATCTAAATGACCTCTATTGATTACTTTTTCTTGGTTGTTTTTATAACTGGCTTTGGCCTTGCGATAGTTCTTTACTTGTTGGTTAAATTCTTTTCTTTCATGCCGCTTGCTATTGATTCCCTCATGTTGCATTGGGGTATCATCTATTCCCTGCTCGATAAATGATTTTTCACTGATCCGATCCGGAATATTTTTTTGCTCTAAAACTTGATTGACACTAGCCGCCCAATTGTGCCGCCATTCAGTAATTTTTTCTTTTTTATCCCAATCAACTAGCCACACCTTTCTTGATCTTGGAAAACGACTATTTCCTGTATAAGTCTTGTTCCCATTTTCATCTAATATATTTTCCCTTTTACTTTTCAATCCCCATGTTCCGTCTGGATTAAATGGACGATTAGTTAGCATAACATGAGCGTGCGGATTATCTGGGTGATCTCTATGAATTGCTACGTCGGCAACCATACCCTCATCAACAAAATTTTCTTGTACATATTTTGTCAATAATTCTTTCTGTTCATCTTTACTTAATTCAACTGGTAAAGCCACGTTAAACTCTTTTGCATATCGTGAATTTGCTCGCCGATCTTTTCTTTCGACTTCATTCCATAATTTCTCTCTATCACTCGCCCATTCTGGCGCATTCTTTGGTGTCAAAATAAAGCTTTCTAGCGTGACTGACCGAGCATAAAAATAGCTTCGACCTTCTTTTTGATCGAATAACTTTTCACCACTTCGATAAGCAGCTCCAGCAATGGCACTACGTCCTTTACCAGCACTAATATTTTGAAAACTCATGTGAAAAATTGCCATGTCTGTCACCACCTTTCTTTGGGTTTATGGGTTTACTTTTGTTGTCGCCAACGGCGACTTCTGATACAAGGGTTTAGCACAATAACACAACCAACTTTAGTTGTTGTGTGTAAGTGCGCATTGACCTCGTTTCACTCGGTCTGCTGATTCTCCTGAATTTACTTTTAGTGTATGCCTTCCGCTTCGCTATTTCAACTCTTATACTTTGACTTAACGTTTTTCTTATGATATAGTATCCATGATTATTTTCAAATATGATCGGAGGGATAATCATGTCGCAAAGTAACTTAGAAAAACAAGAAGCTAAATTAAAAGCCCTTAACCAAAAAATCAAGGACGAAAAAAATAAGATTGAACAACGATTAGGTAAACAAATTATTAGTCAAGAAAATTTAGATTATGCTAATTTATCTAATGATAATATCAAGTCTTTATCCAAAAAAGTAGCCGAGTTTTTAAAAGTAAATCAAGCACATAATCAGTTATAAATAATGGAGTTATGTCATGGCTAATCAATATAAAAAACTAGTT
>NZ_BBAD01000141.1 GCF_001311075.1 Secundilactobacillus similis DSM 23365 = JCM 2765 | reverse complement strand
CCTCCCGCGGCATCCTCCCACTATAGAAAACCAGAATCATTTCACAAACTAAACATGCTTACGCTGGACACAAACGACAACAAAAAAACGCCACCAGCAGAGATTCGCTGATGACGGTTTAAGTGTTTACGCAACGCACATTAAGATGCTGAATGCGTTGGGGAAAGGATCAGTTTACCATGAATAGCTGATTTGCGTTCCACGGTTGCCGGGCGTTCGGTAACGGACGCGGGGGTTGGCGTGAAGACCAGTTCGTGGTCGTGCTTGACTAAGCGGTGGATCGACATGAGAATGACGACGCAGACACCAATCAATGGGAAACCAGCTAAAACGGAAATCGTTTGGAGTACTTGGAACCCACCAACAAGAACCAGTGAGAAGGCGAAGATCATGAAGACGATCACCCAAGACATCCGGTTAAAGCGGGTTGGTTCGCGCTGTTTGAGCGGCGTGCTGGTAAACGATGATAGAATGTAGGCCGAACCAGAAATGGTGGTGGCCAAGAAGATGAAGCAGGAGACACAGTAGAGCAACGTCATGATCTGCTTCATTGGCAAAGTGCCGATAACTGTTGCGATAACGGCGGCTTGGCCTTGAGTATTTAAAATATGAACCAGGTTGATGACGCCGTTTTGTTGCAGCCAAAGGGCGTAACCACCCATGACGGCGTAGAACAGTGCGCAACCTGTGAATCCGTAAAGCAACATGCCCATCAACATCTGACGAATGGTTTTCCCACGCGAGATTTTAGCGATGAACAAGCCCATAACAGGCATGTAGGACAACCACCAGCCCCAGTAGAAGATGGTATCTTGTTGGGTAGCGCTAGGGGTGACGTTGGTCGCGATTGGCACAAATTTTTGAACTAACATGCCCAAACTTTGCGCTTCGTTACCAATGATGTAGCGGGTGGGTCCAAAGAATAGAATTAAGACCAGAAAACCGATGGCTAGCCAGATGTGGGCCATGCTGAGCTTGTCGATCCCACCATTCAGGCCTTTGAAGACCGTCACTGCGAACAGGATAAACAAGATGATAAACAGACCGATTTCGAGTGGCAACCCGTATTTGACCCCGGTTGCACTTGAAAATGCCTTGGCGGTGATTGGGACTTCCAATCCAATGGAAGATCCAACGCCACCGATGATCCCGATAACGACCAAGACGTTGATCAAACCACCAAAGAACTTCTTGATGCTTTGGTGCTTGTCACCGTCCAACATGGCGATCCCGTCGCTTAACTTTTGAACCGGTTGTCCTTTGCGGTACATCAGGTACCCAATCAAAACGGCAGCGGGCGCAAACATCATCCAGGCCATGGGGCCAGTTGAACTGGCCCATCATGGTTGCAGATAGATAAGCGGCGTGTGAATAGGCCTTGAAGTGGAAGGGTGGGTTTTGAATGACCTGCAACGGATCGGTGATCGACAGCATCATAATGCTGGCATCGATCGCAGTTGCAAAGACCATTGCGCCCCACTTGAAACCACTGTAAATTGGCTTGTCATCCGGTTTTCCAATTTTAATTTTACCGTAGCGGCTAAATGCCAATCCAATCAAGAAGACGAAGTTGACGATGTAAATGCCAAGGTACAGCCATCCTACTTGAGGTTCATCCAACTTAACACTTGGGAGAGTGGTGCTTGTAAGGCGCTACCCCCAACCATTAAGACCAACGTTGCCAGCAAAAACAAGCCGACAGTCGGTACGAAGACCCACTTGTTGATTAACTTGCTTCTTAAAATAATAATCCTCCTATTATAATCTCTCTTACTGAAATTTTATTAGGTGTGTTTCATAAAATTCAGCGTATTTTCAATCAAGTTGCAATATTGTACGCAAAAAAACTGCTGAGATCGTCCTAGACTGCCTGCAACAGTGCTTTCTGTAACAAATTGTCGCTTCCAAAAAAGCCCGATTGAATTTACAAGTTTTATTATACCGCTTAAAATTAATAAGTAAAATTTCGATGACATATAAGCGATTTCGTATTCTGAGAAGGGTGGTCTAAACCGGTATGATAATAAGCTTTAGGGGCCATTTGGAAAAAATCCAAATGGCCCCTAATTAATTTAGAACGATTACAATTTAGCTGAAAATAAGGCTAACTATAAGTGAGGTTGCTAGTCGGAAACAGGCACCTCTTTGATGACCCGAGCCGGATTACCGGCAATCACAACGTTATCGCCAAATGATTTGGTCACAACTGAACCAGCACCCACCACAACGTTGTCGCCTAGCGTCACCCCAGGCAGGATGGTCACGCGGCCGCCCAACCAAGCGCTATTGCCGATGGTAATGGGTTTACCAAGTTCAACATCGGCGTTACGTTGCTTAGGATCAAGCGGGTGAACCGGGGTGTAGAGGGCCGATGTTGGGGCCAAAGTAGCAGTGACTGCCGATGGTGATGGGGCAGGTATCTAGGAAGGTCATATCGTAGTTGCCATAGAAGTGGTCGCCGATATGAATGTTGAAGCCGTAATCAAACTTAAAGTCACTTTCCACGAAGAAGTCGTCACCGGTATCAGCCAGTAAGTCCTTGAAGCGGTTGTTGCGGTTCTTGTTATCTGTAATGTGGTTGATTTCCTCTAATTGTTGCCGAATGTAGACGCGGCGGTCGATCAGTTCCTTATCAAATTGTTGGTAAGGTTCGCCAGCAGTCATTTTCTCACGTTCTGTTGTCATTCGTGTATCAACTCCCTTTTGTAACAGGATAGCACGTTTTCAGACTTGTGCGTTGATGGAATTAGAATGGCGCGGGTACCAATTATGAATAATTGCCGGTTACCGGTGGGTGTTACGCAATATTTTGGCCATAAGACAAAGAATGGGCCGGAAAAAAGAATGTAATATATGTTATAGTAAGCATAGTGTCACAGAATTAACGTACATATTTCATTTATTTTCAAGTTAACGGGGAACTCGGTGAAAACAATCTTTTCACTTTGGAACGGGGTCAGTTCTATGGGCGGAACTGAAAGTTGAAACGGTCATGTCAGTCACGTGACCAGTTTAAAGGTAAGGAGGGCGTTCAATGCTCTATTGGGAAAACCAAATGGTCACCTTTATTATCAACTGCCTACTGATTACCGGTTATGCACTGCTTTACACTTGGACGCGAGACGCCAAGTTTACGTCTGAGCGCAATCGGCGCTGGCGTGGCGTGTATCAGATTAGTCTGACAGTCATCTTTTTAGCACTGTTTCACTTTGCCTCTGAGTTGCGAATCCTGCAGGAACATAGCCCTCACGGCTTTGGTTGGACCTACATTAGCTTTCAGGTTGGTGTACTGATTTACGCGCTGTATTTTTCCAAATCCAAGCGGCTCTTTTGGACGTTAGCGGTCACGTTGTTGATTTGGTACTGGTGGTTGCCAGGGGTTCCAAATTGGCTACCACCGTACGTTGCCAGTTTGCTGTTGATGTATGGCTTACAGCAACTCGGTGACGTGTTGATCAAACGGTGGTACCTGTACTATTCAGCCTGTGCAATCTTCACGATTCCGTTTTACTGGGCCAATTTTGAATCGTTGGAGGGCATCGACGTTGGTTGGCCGTGGGAAATTGTAACGACCATCATCATCTTCATGATCCTCTGGCAGATTCAGTACCGGATGTTGCAACAACGGATTCGACAAGCGTTGCTACTGCGGGAAGCCAGCACGGATACGTTAACAAAACTCAATAACTTTCGGGTCTTCAACGAGGATCTGGGAACGGCGTACGAGCATTTTCACCAAACGGAATCAATGTACGCGTTATACACCTTTGACATTGATCACTTTAAACGAATCAACGACCAGTACGGCCACCCGATGGGCAACACCGTACTAGAGCGGGTCGCGGTTCGGTTTAATGGGTTGATGCAAGAGGCGCCAGGCACACCAAAAACCTATCGAACGGGCGGTGAGGAATTTTGCTGTATCTTGTTTGATGTTGATCCGAAATCTGAACATGCCGAACAAGTGGCCAACCATCTACGTGAGGAATTGAGTGAGCTTCAATTCAGCACGCGGCAGGGTGAACGATTTAGCATTACTGTCTCCGTTGGCGAGGCACTGATTCAAGACTATGATCAGAACTACATGGACATCTATAAGCGGGCTGATCAACGATTATACCATTCGAAAAATGCGGGCCGTAATACGGTAACGGTTCGTGGTAATTGAATAGAGGACTGAAACGAATGCTGTTGGGGCGTTCGTTTTTTTTTGCTGTCGTTTGTGTCCAACGTAAGCATTGGGTGCGATTTGGGTGTTGGCTGTTTGACA
>NZ_BBAD01000140.1 GCF_001311075.1 Secundilactobacillus similis DSM 23365 = JCM 2765 | reverse complement strand
CTTGTTCTTTTCAGTAACTAAATAGCCACGTTTCTTTAACACTTCTAGCACATTAGCCCGGGTCGCACTTGTCCCAATGCCTTGCACGTCTTTGAGAATTGCTTGGGCTGCTTCATCATCAAGTGTTTTACCGGCCGTCTTCATGGCTGTGATTAATGTCCCTTCGGTAAACGGTACTGGTGGGGGCGTTTCTTTTTGCGGTGTTTGCAGATTCGCTGGAACTTGGTCGCCTTGGTGAACGAGCGGTAGGGTGGCTGCCTCTTGCTGGTCGGCTTTGTGATCATCAAATAAAGCTTGCCAACCTTGCTTAGTTGGGACCTTACCCGTCGCTTTAAAATTGGTGTCGCCAACCTGAGTGATAATGGTGGTTTCTTCGTACTCGTACGGGTCAGCAAACATCGCTAACGTCGTCCTTAAAACCAGGTCATAGACTTGTTGCTGTAATTTAGGCAAGCTGGCTAGTTTCTCTTTCGTCGGCACGACTTTAGTCATAATAATGGCATAGTGTTCTTCAACTTTTTTCCCATTAACATAACGCTTATTTGGCGTGGTATTGGTTAAAGCGACTGGCTTAGAGACCAAACCCAGATACTTCGTCAGATTAGCCACTAAATAATCAAATTCTTCATCAGTGATATAAGCACAATCCGTTCGGGGATAACTCAGCAACTTGGCTTCATATAAACTTTGAATGGCCGCTAAGGTTTGACTGGCACTGGCGTGATACCGTTTATTCATGGCACTTTGGAGACTGGATAGTGAGAATAGTTGGGGACTAGCACGCTTTTTGCCTTGTTTTTGGACGTCCTTGATTACACCGTCCTGTGAGCCCTTCTGAACGTTTTTAGCTTGCATGAATGCTAGTAGACCTTTTTCATCTTTAAAGCGCTGATAGGGGTCCAATTTTGCGACGAATTTTTGCTGATTGGCTAAAATTTCAGCATTTAGTTCAAAATAGGGTTCCGGCTTAAAGTTTTTGATTGCCTGGTCTCTTTGATAGACCATATACAAGGTTGGCGTCTGCACGCGACCAATTGAGTATACCCCGCGTACCCCGTTTTGTCTTAATAACAAAGTATATAAGGGACTACCATTCATACCGATCAACCAATCACTAATTTGACGGGTTTGGGCTTCTTTATAAGCCAAATAGTCTTTGTGCCAGTCACCAAGATTTTTAAAGCCGGTAATAATGGCGTCTTTTTCCAAACTATTCAGCCATAGACGCTTAATGGTCTTCTTTTTAACGTCAATCTGGGCTTGGCTCATGATCGACCAGGCAATATTAGAACCCTCTCTGCCACTATCGGTGGCAACAATAATGGTATCGGCCTTCGTTAACAGGTCTTTGACGACCTTGAATTGATCTTTTTTACTAGCTGACACCACAAACTTGTATTTGTTGGGGAAAATCGGTAAATTAGATAGGGCCCATTGCTGATATTTCTGATCATATTTATCCGGTGTGGCTAGTTCAACTAAATGTCCGAGACCATACGTGACAAGCGTATTATCGGGCAAAACAGGGTCACTAACCGTATAGTAACCCTGTTTTTTTGTGCTCTTTTGAAAGGCTTGGACGTATGAACGGGCTTGACTGGGTTTTTCAGCTAAGATAACAGTGGTCATGTTCGTTCACTCCTTATGATTCAGCTTTTGTTCTAATTCTGTTTTGCCTTGTTCAGCCGCTTTTAACCAGGTTTAACGGTGCATTTTTTATTCCGATTACAAGTGCATGCCCCCATCTTCATGCCGGTTTCGAGTTTGGTGTTGCCGTTGCTTTTTCGTCATTTCCCACTCAGTCTCCTTTAAACCTTGCGCCTGTTTTTGCCGTTGGTAATCTTCATCACGGGCATATAGGGCGGTCATGATTGCGTTACTAAAGGCCGTCTTTAAGTAATAGTCTGGACTAACTGGCTTGTAGTTCAGTGGTTGATAATGTCCGATATTTGCTTTTCTGTACTGGTCGTCCTTGGCTTGTTGCCTTTTAACTGTTTTTGGATTTTCTCAATCTGACTGTTCTTAATCGTTGGATCGACTTTACATTCACCTAAAAAGAGTTGTTTAGTGCCGTCATGCTTTAAAACTCGTTGTAAGTTATGATTTTCTAACTGATCTAAGCTAAGCTGCCCCGACAAATAAGCTAACCCTAATTGATGTTCTTGGGTACTGAAAACCTGTGGTGGATTTGCTTGCCACTGTTCAATCGTTTCGGCCTGACATGGCTTTAAAACAGGATCATAGTACATTACGGCTGTATAGGCTTGTTCCTGTTTAATCAATGGCAATCCATCTAAATCACCTTTGGGAAAGGCTCTTTTCAATACTTCATGGTATTGCGTTTGAATGACTTGCTTAACGGCCATGATTGTCCGTAGGTCTTTGACTGCTCGAGTAATCTTTTGCTGTTCTGCTGGTGAATACTTTTCTAGTAACCCTTGATCGACGTGTTCCAGGCTTTCTAAGCTATCAGAGTGGATCATTAGCGTATATTTCAGATCAATTTTGGCCTCTTTTTCTTGTTGCATTAATAACTTAAAACCAACGTATGGTCGCTTGGTAAAGGTCAATAATTGCTGGGTCAATAAATCATCACGAATATTCATTAAACGTTCGTTTAATTCACTGCCTTTGAAAACTGTTTGCTCGCTTTCGGTTTCCTTAATTAATTCTCGTCTTTCAGCTTGTGTGGTCTGTTCAAAATTAAGCTCTGGATAAAGTTTTTTCGTAGTACGATCGACCACTTTATTTAAGAGTTCATCTGCCTTTTTTAATGAGCTTTCTTGTTGGTTAATTGTCAATAATTGTTTATTCACATCTTCACCAACCGCATGTTTAATTAAGGTGCTGTTTTTCCAATTAAATAGCATGCGCCGCTTATCATCTAAGTTCTCCAAACTGATATAAGTTTTCAGTTCATGGCTTAACTCTTTAACTACCCGTTTTTCATTAAACGAGAGGTGTTTACTTAGGCTATCTAAATGACCTCTATTGATTACTTTTTCTTGGTTATTTTTATAACTGGCTTTGGCCTTGCGATAGTCCTTAACTTGTTGGTTAAATTCTTTTCTTTCATGCCGCTTACTATTGATTCCCTCATGTTGCATTGGGGTATCATCTATTCCCTCCTCGATAAATGATTTTTCGCTGATCCGCTCGGGAATATTTTTTTGCTCTAAAACCTGATTGACACTAACCGCCCAATTGTGCCGCCATTCAGTTATTTTTTCTTTTTTATCCCAATCAACTAGCCACACCTTTCTTGATCTTGGAAAACGACTATTCCCTGTATAAGTCTTGTTCCCATTTTCATCTAATATATTTTCTCTTTTACTTTTCAATCCCCATGTTCCGTCTGGATTAAATGGACGATTAGTTAGCATAACATGAGCGTGCGGATTATCTAGGTGATCTCTATGAATTGCTACGTCGGCAACCATACCCTCATCAACAAAATTTTCTTGTACATATTTTGTCAATAATTCTTTCTGTTCATCTTCACTTAATTCAACTGGTAAAGCCACGTTAAACTCTTTTGCATAGCGTGAATTTACTCGCCGATCTTTTCTTTCGACTTCATTCCATAATTTCTCTCTATCACTCGCCCATTCTGGCGCATTCTTTGGTGTTAAAATAAAGCTTTCCGGCATGACTGACCGAGCATAAAAATAGCTTCGACCTTCTTTTTGATCGAATAACTTTTCACCACTTCGATAAGCAGCTCCAGCAATTGCGCTTCTTCCTTTTCCAGCACTAATATTTTGAAAACTCATGTGAAAAATTGCCATGCTGATCGCCACCTTTCTTTGGGTTTATGGGTTTGCTTTTGTTGTCGCCAACGGCGACTTCTGATACAAGGGTTTAGCACAATAACACAACCAACTTTAGTTGTTGTGTATAAGTGCGCATTGACCTCGTTTCACTCAGTCTGTTGATTCTCCTGAATTTACTTTTAGTGTATGCCTTCCTCTTCGCTATTTCAACTTTTATACTTTGACTTAACGTTTCCTATATGATATAGTTCGGTGATTATTTCTAATATGATTGGAGGGATCGTTATGTCTCAAAGTAACTTAGAAAAACAAGAAGCTAAATTAAAAGCCCTTAATCAAAAAATTAAGGACGAAAAAAATAAGATTGAACAACGGCTAGGTAAACAAATCATCAGTCAAGCCAATTTAGATTATGCTAATTTGTCTAACGATCAGATTAAGCTTTTAGCTAAGCAATTTTCTGAATTTTTAAAGGTAAAGTCCGTAGATCATTAGCCATACGAGATGGGGAAATTCTATGTCTAATCAATATGAAAAACTAGTC
>NZ_BBAD01000139.1 GCF_001311075.1 Secundilactobacillus similis DSM 23365 = JCM 2765 | reverse complement strand
GCGATTGTGATCAATGTTTAGTAACCGCAATGAATCAACGGTTGCGTGATGCTGAACTTTATCAGTTGACCGTCACGTTTATGCTAATTTGATAAGCTAACGTTGCCGTTTAACGCGTCTTGAGATGTTCTACGATAGCACCAATCTGCGCTAATGTCAGATTCCGGTCAGCGGCTAGGTGGATGCTGTGTCGCGATAATTGGCGGTTGTTGATGAACTTCCAACAACCGCCAATTATCGGGGACGAAGTTAAGACTCGCACGGGTTTTGGCGAGGCTTAACTTCGAGGGCTGAGACCGCTCTTTGGCTCAGGCCGGCCCCACAGCTGGAACCTAGCCGCTGACCGGAATCGTAAGTCCACGCAAATCACCGCACTTCACAAACTGAACAGCAGTATGCTTACGCTGGACACAAACGTACGCTCAAAACCACACTTGCAACAGCCTTCACAAACGGGTATGATTAAGGCATCATCTATTCGGAGGCTACGTTATGATTAAGTTACCAGTTGCCCAATTGAATAGCCGATTTTACTTTTGGTTTTTTCAGGTCTGACCTGTTAAGAGCCAAAAGCGTTTTGTGATGAATGCTAACGGCCCACGCAGGTCAGGGATGACTGCGTGGGCGCTAAAACCAAACCGCCCGTTCAGTCTATTTTGGCTGAACGGGCGGTTTTTAATTTAAAGGAGTGTTAGGTATGAGCCAATTATCAGAGACTATGAAACAGGAATTAAACCAGATCCAGCCATCGTCGATTTTGAAGTTCAACGCTGAAATCGCCACGATTCCAGACATTGTAAAATTAACGTTAGGAGAACCGGATTTTAACACACCAGAGCACGTCAAGCAGGCGGCGATTGAGAGCATCCAAAACAACGAAAGTCATTACACGGACTCGCGCGGTACCGAAGGCCTACGAGAAGCCGCAACTGACTTTTTGAAGGCAAAATACGGGGTGGACTACGACAAGGACACCCAAATCTTAGTCACGACCGGGGCGACGGAAGGCATCTTCTCATCGTTGACCGCGATGTTAAACCCTGGCGACACCGTCATCATTCCAACGCCCATCTTCCCACAATACATCCCCGTTACGATTTTAAATGGGGCTAAACCGGTATTCGTTGATACTTCTGATGATGGGTTCATTTTGTCACCAGAGAAGCTTCAAGCGGCAATTGAAGCGAACCGGGATACGGTGAAGGCGGTTGTCCTCAACTTCCCGACCAATCCAACTGGGGTAACGTACGGCCGTGAAGATTTGCAGAAGTTGGCCGATGTCATCAAGCAGTACGATATTTTCTGTTTGAGTGATGAAATTTACTCGGAATTGACGTACGGCGAAACGCACGTGTCGATGGGGAGCATTTTACCTGAACAGACCGTTTTACTGAACGGTGTTTCTAAATCGCATGCGATGACTGGCTGTCGAATCGGGTTGATTTGTGGACCGGTTGACGTGATCAGAGAAATTGCAAAGGTGCATCAATTTGCGATTACTTCAGCGACTGCGAATGCGCAGGCTGCGGCAGAGGAGGCCTTCAAAAATGGCCCAGATGACGGGCAGGCCATGCGCCAGATTTACCAACAACGGCGTGACCTATTGTTGAAGGGACTTCAGGAAGCCGGCTTTGAGTGCGCGAGTCCTAAAGGGGCCTTCTACTTATTTGCCAAGATTCCAGCACAACTGGAACAGGATAGTGTGGCGTTCTGCTACGACTTGGCGAAACGCGCGAAGGTGGCCGTGATTCCCGGGGCGTCATTTGGCCCTGGCGGTGAGGGTTACGTTCGGTTAAGCTACGCTGCCAGCACCGAGGATCTGAAGAAGGCCATCACACGAATTAAGGACTACGTTGCGCAAAATGCCGAAAGTTAAATCATGTTAAAGGTCGGCGATAATCTTTGTGGCAACGCTAAATCTAGGGTAAACTATAAATAGATGGAAACGATAACACAGAACAGGCGGTGGTCATATGGCAGTTGCACAACCCTTTTACTTTGAAGGCGGTGACGCGGCGGTAATCTTGTTACACACGTTCTCAGGAACGCCAACGGATGTCCGGGTACTGGGCAGAACGTTACAAAAGGCGAACTACACGGTGTTAGGACCGGTCTTTAGCGGTCATGGGACACCAGATCCGCAACAGATTTTTTTGCGGGGGAATCCTGAATTGTGGTGGCAAGATACAGTGGCGGCGGTGCAACAGCTAGAGGACGCTGGGCACCATCGAATCGCGGTATTCGGTGAATCGCTAGGTGGCCTGTTTGCGATGAAGGCGTTGGCCACGTTAGACGATGTGGTTGCCGGTGGTACAATTGATACACCGCTGTTTCCGGTGGATAAAACTAACGTTGCGGCATCGTTTTTACAACGGAGTCGAGTGGCCTATGGGAAGGCGGGAACGCCCACTGATGAGCTTGAAACGAAGATGACGTACCTCACCGCTAACATCAAAGCAATGTTGCAGTCGATCTCTGACTACACAGTTCCGGTTAAAGCGGCCTTAGATAGCCTTACTAAGCCGGTGTTTGTGGCTCAGGGAGAAGCTGATGAGTTATTAGATCCGACTTTGGGTCGCGCCTAGCTGATGATTTGAAACGAACGGCGCCCGTCACGTTTAAGTCGTATCCGGATGCGCCCCACGTGATGACGTATAGTCCACAGGTCGGCAACTGGCCACCGACATCATTGCATTTTTGCAACAACACGTTTAACTGTCACTGATCGACAACACCGGTAGGGGGGATTGTCATGCACCGCTGGCTGATACTACTAACGACATTGATTACCGTTGGCACTGGCTTACAGGTTCAGGTGAGTGCCAAGTCCCGTTCGACGACACCAACGCCCAATAAAACGGTGTTGGCACACGCATCGAACTTCTACCAACTTCATGAGACGTACTATGAGACGACCTATGGGTTAAGTGATGATTACCAGACCGCTTTTGATAGTCACGGGCGCGTTTGGATCTATAATCAGACGCATTCTAAGGCACTGTCCCAGAGTCTTAAGGCGGCGATGAAAAACTGGAATCAGCAGTTGGCGGCACCGGTATTTTATAAGGGTACCAAGAAACACCATACCCTGACGGTGAGGGTGATCAATCGCCAAGTCAAAACGAATGAGGAGCTGGCTTGGTGGCAACCGACGACCCAGACGTTGTCGATCGATAACCTGCACTACCAAACGGAGTGGCAGGCGATTAACAAATACATGAAGCAAAATTACGTCCGCCAAGCGGGACCCGACCTCGCAAAGGTGACGGCTGCAATTGACGACACTGCGACGACAACTGCTCGCAACGTTGAGTACGCCCGGATTTTGACCCATGAACTCGGTCACGTGCTGGGACTGCAACATTCCAAGAATCAAACGGATCTGATGTACGCTGGTGTTGGGTTCTCTGATATTTACCAGTATGCGGCTGTGATCAAGGACCAAATTTGGGCCAATCCGTTGAGTGTAACGGATGTCAAACGCGGCCAATTAGCGTTAAAATTATTAGATTGATTAAAATTGAGCTCGGTAGGATACCGGGCTTTTTGAGTGGGAGAGGGAACGATTATGTCAACGTTTTTTACACCTGATATGATGCAACAGGCACACGAAATTATGATCATGAATAAGCGTTTGGAGGGCGTTGTCCCCGGCGAAGGCACGTTCAGTCCAGTTTTCACGGTCGTCAGCGAAGCACCGGGACGCGTGGAAGTTGAAACGGGTCATCCGTTTATGGGACCAGCGGGTAAGACTTTAGACGACTGGTTAACCAAACTGGGGTTAACGCGCAAGAACGTTTACCTCACGGCGGCTGTTCGTTCGCGACCATTTACCGAAAAGGCAGGGCGTAAAAGCGACCGGAAGCCAACTAAGCAAGAGGAACACGATTTTGCGCCGTTGCTGGATTATGAGCTATCGCATTTACCTGAAGACCACGACTTACTGATTGGGTTAGGTAATACCGGGTTACAGCGATTGTTAGGGAACACCGTTAAAATCGGTGACGTTCATGGTGAACTGCTGCACGCCCCGATTCAAGTCTGGAACGGCACTGAATATGAATGGTCGAAACGCACCTATCCCATCGTTGCGTTGTACCATCCGTCGTATGTTCGTCGGTTTCCGAAGATGGCTGCGGTGGCGGAAGCCGATTTGGCGAAGTTGAAGCAGATTATTGAAGCATAGGCACTATCGTTTGTGTCCAGCGTAAGCATTGGGTGCGATTTGGGTGTCGGCTGTTTGACATCGCTTCGCTCGCCAAAGCCGCATGAAAACCGGCGCTCTCAGGCTACAAAATTCGGCGCCACTTAAACTGTTATTTCCAGGGTTCCTGAAGTTACAAGAAGTTGTT
>NZ_BBAD01000138.1 GCF_001311075.1 Secundilactobacillus similis DSM 23365 = JCM 2765 | reverse complement strand
TAAAAACACTAGCCGAACTCATTGCGTAGTTAACGCCATAACCAACATCTCTTGTCAGGTTAGTCGTGGCTAATTTTTCTGAAGCAACGTTTTATGCTCAGATGACTGTGATGCTACTTGATTCAGGATTCGTTGAGCCGTTCTGAATGATAGTGGTTAACGCAGGAATTTCATCATAAAAGTGAGACTTTAGGAGAATTAACCCAAATACAATTGCATTTGCTTCAAATTTTTGGTAAAATACTAATTTGTGAGTAATCCATTATTGGAAAACTCTCCTTGCTCTCTCAAAACTCAATGGAGAGGGCCTGAAGTCCATAAGGAGGTGCAAATTTCATGAAGTATGAAATTACCTACATCATCCGTCCAGACCTTGACGATGCCGCTAAGACCGCATTGGTTGAACGTTTCGACAAGATCTTGACTGACAATGGTGCAGCATTAATTGATTCAAAAGACTGGAAGAAGCTTCGTTTCGCTTACGAAATCGGTGGCTACAACGAAGGTGTTTACCACGTTGTTAACTTAACTACTGATAACGACGAAGCCTTAAACGAATTCGACCGTCTTTCAAAGATCAGCGATGACATTTTACGTCACATGATCGTAAAGCGCGAAGACTAATTTTTGACTTTTAACTTTAACTACTGATACTGAGAGGAGCGGGTCGTATGATCAACCGGGCAGTGCTAACCGGACGCTTGACAAGAGATGTTGATTTGCGTTACACCCCAAGCGGGGCGGCAGTTGGTAACTTTACGTTGGCTGTTGATCGGCAATTTACCAATCAAAACAACGAACGCGAAGCTGACTTTATCAACTGTGTGATCTGGCGGAAATCAGCCGAAAACTTCGCTAACTTTACCCATAAAGGGGCGTTAGTTGGAATTGAAGGCCGGATTCAAACCAGAAACTACGAAAATCAGCAGGGTCAACGGGTCTACGTTACCGAAGTCGTCGTTGAAAACTTTGCCTTGTTAGAGCCGCGTTCAGCGAACACTAACAATGGTGGAGCCAACAACTACGGTGGTAGCAACAACAGCTACAACGGTGGCGGTAATGGTGGCTACAATGCACCCGCTGGGAATGCTCCTCAGAATAATAATCCGTTTGGTGATCCAAACACCAACGGAGCGGCTAATAATCAACAGCCACAACAACCATCTGGCAATAACGGAAACCAAGCGGATCCGTTCGCGAACAGCGGCGATTCGATTGATATTTCCGATGATGATTTGCCGTTCTAAAACGGACTGAACTGGAGGGAAAATCATGGCTCAACAAAGAAGAGGTGGCCGTCGTCGTCGTAAAGTCGACTTCATCGCCGCAAACCACATCGAATACATCGATTACAAGGATACTGACTTATTGAAGCGTTTCGTTTCAGAACGCGGCAAGATCTTGCCACGTCGGGTGACTGGTACTAGTGCCAAGAACCAACGTAAGTTAACTATCGCTATCAAGCGTTCACGGATCATGGGCTTAATGCCATTCGTTACCGAAGACTAGCGAGTATCAAAAAACGACTGCCGCGGCAGTCGTTTTTTTATGCTTTCAGGTTTACCAACTGAATTCTTCGTAGTAGATTTGATTGCGCGGTATTTGACGTTCCCAAAGTGCGTGTTGCCAGCTGTTACCCAGTTGATAAGGCCCTGAAATTAGATATACTGACGCTTTTGGCTGTGTTAATTGCGTAAGTTGCTCAGTTGGCTGGAACCGACCTTCCTGCGCATACAGCGTAAAATTAGCCCGCTCAGCAGCGAGTGTTTGGAGTTCGGTCAAATAAATGAGTTGGGATTGGCGGTGCGCTGAATAGTACAGCGTGATCGGTCGTTCCGGATAGGCATCGATCAATGCCAGCATCGGTACAACGCCACTCCCGCCGCCAATCAAAACGAGTGGCACATCGATGATCCTGAATCAATTGATCAAAGCGACCGTAACTGCCGTCGATAGTGACCTTGGTGCTCAGTGGCAGGGTCTGAATTTGGCGGGTAAAATCACCGTCACCCCGAATTGCCAAAACGATTTTGCCATCCGTCCCCACGTTATTCACAACCGAGAACGGGTGGCGTTCTTTTAATTGCGGGACCTGTGGAAAATTAATGAACAGGTAATCGCCGGCCTGAACCTTGAGTCGACCGGGATGACGCAGTTGAACGGTGAATTCGTAAAAGTTATCGGCTAACTGATGACGTTGCGTTAACTTGCCGTTGGGAACGTAGTAGCTAGCCGAATTTTGTTACCAACGTAGAGAACGAGGGTCAGCAAACTGTAGCCGTTAAAGAGCCACATATAGGGGTGAATACTGGTAATATAGCTGATTAATTGAACGTGAATAAAGACGAGCACGACGGCCAGTAAGTTAAGGCGATGCAACCAAACGGACAGTTCATGCTTAAAGAGGTGCTCTAAGGTGCGTTTAATCTGCGCCAGAAGCGGGATGTGATTGGTCAACCACCCCGCCATGAAAATTAGAGAGTAAAGCATCAACCCAATGAAGAGATCGAAGGCCCAGTCGCCGGTTAATTTGATCAAGCCTGTGGATTGCGTGCCGCTTTTATGCAGGTAGCCAGGCCGATAGCGAAAATACTGAGCATCCCGTGGATAAAGTAGATGCTCGGAAGTCCAATCAGCCGATCTAACCACTTAGGTCGGGTACTGAGATAAATCGAAGCGAGGAACCAAACGTACGCAATTGAACCAACTTGAATCGCTAGAGCTTCTTGGTTGTAGATTGCGGGCAGGCCATTCGCCAACGTTTGAATCAGGGGGAGCGGTAACACGAAAAGAATAATGGCCCAAACAAGGCCTGAACATAAGGCATGCGTTTCACGAAGTTGATCCCTCCTAGAAGTGAGTGATGTGTTGTTGCCGGTCAACGAGTAGTCCATGAGTTAAATAGTGCGTGGTGAATTGAGTAAATCGCTTTTGGCCCATCGCAATGGCGCTGGTTGCGAGGATGTCGGCTTCAATCAGGTCACTGGCGATAATCGTGGCTTGCGTGAGGGCCGTCGAACTGGTTTGAGTGAGAATGTGTTGGCCGTGTTGACTGGTGCCAGAGGTGGCAATGGCACCATTTTGAAGTGCGTATTGATGAATCAGCTGGTGCGTATCGGCCGGATCTTCAATGCCGACATGCCAAGTGTAAGGATGGTCGGGTCGAACGCCCATTTGGATATCACCAGCGCCATTCAAGGCAACGGCAACGAGGTCGGTTGTATGGAGTAGTGGCGCTAATTCACGTTCGAAGATGCGTTGAATGGCCCAGCCCTTTACTAAACCAGTTGGGTTATAGCGCTGATGATCAAAGTAGGGATCAAAGGCGCCAGCAGTGAGTGACTGGGCTTTACTAGCTAAGGCAAAGACCTCCTGAAATTGGGCGGTAAATTGATCCGGCGTCAGGTCACCACGTTGGTAACGGCTGACTAGGGAGGTTGATTTGAAAGGTGAGAAGTCTTGATCGATCTGTTGAAGTGAGTGGTTAACGGCGTTGATAGTTGTCGTCAGCACGTCATCCGTGAGTGGTGACGATTTCGCCATCACGAATTTAAGGGTAAACGGCATGGTCATTGCTTCGAGGGTTTTGGTTGTTGTCATGAAATCAGTTGGCATAGTTAGTTGACCTCCGCTTTATCCAGTGCATTTTGCAAGGAACTGGTAAAGCCCTTGTAGGTTTCACTGGCGCCTGAAACGAGTTTAATGTTGGCACTCTGAGCTGAAATGGCTTCAGACTTGTATACGGGGAGCGCCTGACTGTTAATTTGCTTATCATGGCCATTGTCATTGGGATAGGCTAAAACGTTCACAGCGGTGATTTTTCCGCCTTTGATGACGGCCTGAACTTGAACGTCGCCCCATTGTGTGGCAGTTGCCTTGCCAGTGTAGGTGCCGTTTTGGTAGCGGCCGGTTGATGATGAAGTAGCGGATGAAGATGACGTACTGGTACTCGAATTGGTTGATTGGGTAGTTGTTGATTCCGCGGATGAGGTGGCTTGCGTCAGCTTATTTTTGATAAATAAGAAGTAGCCGTCGATGATAAGGGCAACTAGGACGATCAACGAGATGATCGTGGTTAACAATTTTTTCAATCTACTCACTTCCTTAGATAGGCGATTATTAACTCCTAATTATCTAAATGCAGCTTAATTCTACCTTAAATTAGAATAATTACTAATTAAAAAAGCGTTAAGTCAGCTGAGCAGCAAATCGAATTAAAAAAAGTTATCCACCTGTGGATAAAAGTTGAAGAAAAACTTTTCTTGGTTTTATACTGTCGCTTGTGTTCAGCGTAAGCATCTTTAGTTTGTGAAGTGCGGTGATTCTGGTTTTCTGATTGTGGGAGGATGCCGCGGGAGG
>NZ_BBAD01000137.1 GCF_001311075.1 Secundilactobacillus similis DSM 23365 = JCM 2765 | reverse complement strand
AGTTGAGCGATGGCAGCGAAATTGGGCTTAATATCTTCAATCATAAATCTTCTAACTTCCTCTCGAATATCTTGTCTCACATCGTTTTCCTCCTTGGTTACGATGTGATTTATGATATCAAAAAATGTAGGAAAACCGACAATTTCAAATTGCCATTTTCCTACATTTTACCGCCGCCATTAACACAAAGCTCAACAAGAATGCCTTTGTTGAAAATTTTGGAGAAATTATTTGTTAATTCTGGCCTCGAAACTGATTTGACTAAGGATGGAAGGGAATATCCTGAAATGCCAGTTTTTGTTTTACGAAATCAAATAATTCAACAAATTAATGTGGATTATAAATTGAATGATTATAAAACTAAAATTAGAGATCCAGATATTATTGAAGAAATAAGCGAAATGAAACAATCAATTGCTGAAAATGGTGGTGAAATTAATGTAAGCTTGACACAATACAAATAGAATCATGAACTTGAAAGGGAAGATAAATGAATACTGAAAATAATAAAATTGCATCAGATAATAACGTCACTACCGGATTAGTTAACGCTAATGCTACTTTTACTTATAAAAAAGAAATTTATAAGTCTCCCGAAAAATATCGAACAAAGATAATAAGTGTTATGGTGGCGGGATTTATTAAACGTAAATTTCCCGAAACATTTGAAGCAGGGATTGAAGCGCGTCGGTCAATTGAAAAATTAGACGGTGAATGGAACGTACAAGTAATGCCAGAAATTCTAAATAAATTAAAATTATTAGAAGAAGAAATGCAAATTTTAAAAGAGCAGAATTTACTTGATGATAGCTTAGATAGTTCAATTGAATCGATAGGGAAAACACTTTTAAATCAGGAAAATTTTGCCAATGAATTGGTTCAAAAATTAATAAGTATTGATTCTGAAAATTTCATTGAGTCGCGGCGTGATATATTAATCCCTATACTTAAGCTTATTAACACGAATACGGACGATGACATAATTCGGAATCTTTATACTAATTTATTAGCCGCCACAATGGATAAGACGATGTTTGAACGTACACGCCCTTCGTTTGTACAATCGATATTAGAGTTATCGCCTATAGATGTTGAGGTGTTTAAAGAACTTAGTGTAATGGGAAACGGAGTATTGGCCGATATTTGGTTGATAATTGATGAGAAAAATAATGGACAGGTTATGTATCACAATGTGCCTCTTCAAAAAATAGACTACGAGAGAGGTGCAATAACGGCATCAATTGATAATTTATTAAAATTAAGATTTATTGAAATTCCTGAAAATCACGGTATTTTTACTGAGTTTGATTATTCTAAAGACTATAAAAAGTTAGATGAATATGTGAAACTAGAGAAATATATTGATCAACAAAATGCGAATGCAGATGTTAACAATGACTTTAAAAAGTTTATTCGCTTAAAGCTCAAAACATATGAAGTTACTAACTTAGGATCTGATTTTAAGAGAGTATGTATGCCTAATGTTATAGGACATTGATGCGTATAAATTTAATTTTTGTCTAAACTATGTCCAAACCGTGAAAAATTATCGGATTCCTTGCCCCTTCACCCCCCAACTTGCTATCCTATAACCAAACAGCAACACCACATCACAATCCCAAGATCGGAGGTCAGGTCTATGTTCAAAAACAAGTTAGGTAACAGCTCAGTCCTATTCGGTGCCGCAACCGGCGCCGTGATTTTATTCGGAACGGTGTTAGGGCTGCTCGGTATCGGTGGTCAGCCAAATGAGGTTGCGGCGAAGACAATGGCGGTGAGGGTTGAAACGAATCATCAGCTCAAATCGGCGATTACGGTGGAATCGAACGGTAAGAACGCGTTGTTCAATAAGGCGGGCACGCTGAAGCATGCGCGGGTGGTTGCTGGCAAGCAGCGGTTAGCCACGATGGGCAACAGTGATTCAAGTAAGCACTACTTCCGCGCGTATCGCGTGGCGCGGCTGAGTAACGGGTTGGTCTACTACAAGATGGTTAGTTTTGATGGCAAATACCGTGGTTGGATCTACGGTGGCAAATCCACCACGAAAGTTGCGGGTGGCATCAAGCGGGCTGCAACGGTGACCAAGACTGCGGTGCCGAACGCCGCAACTGGTCATGCTTACCGGGCTGGTCAAACAGTTTGGGGCAAGCCAAAGTGGTCGGTTTATAAGAATAAGCTGGTGGCGCCGAACACCACTCAGTATTTGCACCATGACTTACGAATCTTGGATGCGAAGCGCCTGACGCGTGAAGGAACCGTCTACTATTACGTGCAGAATCTGAATGATTCGACGTTGAATGGTTGGGTGCGGTCTGATGGCATTGTTGATAAAACGTAGTAACAGTGCAAATTAGGTAATGTGGTGACTCGATGGATAACAAAGCACAACGTTGTAGTTCTCGCTCATGTAGCGAAGAGCGAAGCGTTGTGTTTTTTGTATGACGTGGAAATGAAACATTTAAATTTAAATGTTCTATTTTCGCCAATGGTGGTATGATAAAGTCGTAAGTACAAGGTCGGCCACTTATGGGGAGAATAGGTGGCCATGATGACTGACGATTTGCAACCTATGGAGGGGACTAATATGAATAAGTACGGGGAAAGTCTAGGCGAAACTAAGACTCATTTTAAGATGTATAAAAAAGGCCGTAACTGGATGATCGCGGGAATCGCGGTCACGAGTTTCGGCCTAAGTGCGTTTGGTTTGGGAACACAAAATGCGAAGGCGGCTACGGCTGTTGCGGATGATAGTAACAGTTCGGTGGTTTCTAGTGTAGCTAATACTGGAAACAGTGCGACTTTGAAGGCTGGGCAGGCGAATGCCACAACTGATGATAGTTCTGCGACTGCTACGAGTGCTGGCACTACAACTGATACTACAGCGAGTGGGGCAGCTACCAGCACGAAGAACAACGAAACTAATCAGGCTTCAGCAGCCAATGCAGAATCCGCGCAAACGGATTCGAATGATGGCGCTGCAGGCGAAACTGTTGATGCTTCGGCTAATAATACGACAAATAATGTCGCTGAAAATGCAACCGTTACTACTTCAGATGAGTATCAATCAGTTGCAACGACCAATGTGAGTGACGGTGATAGTGTGTCAAAGGCTGACACTGATGCTGATTCCGTTCAGGTGACTGATTTGAAAGAGGCTAGTGATGCGGATTTTGCGACTGCTAAACAGGCAGCTGCTGAGACCTATAAGACGACTGGGGTGGCACAGAAGATTACGCGGACAGCGGCTGCAGTCACTAATGATGCCATTGATATGAGTAACTTTCCCAGTCAATTTACTGTAGCAGATACACCTACGGGAACAGATATTGCAGATGGTACTTATGGTACCTCCGATTGGAAAATCACCGAGGATGGAACACTGTCGATTGGGCTGGTGAACTAACTGATAATACGACACTGAATACTGATTATCGTGGTGCTTACAATGTTTCACCGTGGTATAACTATGCAAATCAGATTACTGGAATTTCCTTTGATGGTGAGGTTGTTGCGTCAGCTGATTCACAGCGACTGTTCTCTGATTTAAATCAGGTATCATCAGTGAAGAATGCCGCTGATTTTGATACATCACACGTGACTAATTTTGGTTGCATGTTTCTTGGGCTAGGGAAGAATGTGGCTGAGCCAATTCAGAATTTTGACGTCGCAAATTGGGATGTTTCAAAAGGGACTAACTTTAATTGGATGTTTGGTCAAGCAATGTTCAATCATTGGATGTGTCGAATTGGGACGTCTCTAATGGTGTAAACTTTATGGATATGTTTTTAGGTGCGAGCGCTTTAACGTCATTGGATGTTTCAAATTGGAACGTTAGTAAGGGAACTAACTTTGGGTACATGTTCTGGGGTATGGCCAATTTAGCCTCGCTGGATGTATCAAAGTGGGATGTCTCAAATGGTGTTAGTTTTCAGGGGACATTTGGTTATCTCAAAAACCTAACGAATATTGATGTATCTAATTGGGACGTCTCTAAAGGCACGGATTTTTCTATGATGTTTACTTCCAACGGATTAACCGCACTTGATGTCTCAAACTGGAACGTTTCAAAAGGCGTAAATTTTCACGGTATGTTTGACTCGATGACCAAGTTAACAAATTTGGATGTGTCAAAGTGGAATGTTTCGAATGGCACAAATTTTTCAGATATGTTTGATTACATGCCTAACCTAATCAGCTTAGATGTGTCTGCTTGGAATGTGGCTAAGGGAACCGATTTTTCAAATATGTTTGCCAGCCTTAAAAAAATTACTCAGTTAGATTTGACTAACTGGAATACTGGTAGCGCAACAAACTTTAAACAAATGTTTGGTTGGGATCCGAATCTGACGCAGCTCGATGTATCGAAATGGGACGTTTCGAAGGTAACAGACTTTTCCTATATGTTCTATGAAGATGGTAT
>NZ_BBAD01000136.1 GCF_001311075.1 Secundilactobacillus similis DSM 23365 = JCM 2765 | reverse complement strand
GCGACAGCAAATTTTCTCAGACTGGCATGGCTTCAACCGCTGTGAGAGCACTGAAACAGTCATGAAAATGGCCTCGGTCGGATGTGGCGATAGGCCGCGCAGTCTGAACGCTTCCTTCGATACTCGTAGATGTGCTATAATACTCTGAACGTTCTAAGGAGGATACTATGTCGGATTATTTAATCAAAAGTGTCGTAGATGATGGGCAGTTTCGGGCGTACGCCGTGGATGCGACCGAATTAGTGAGAGAGGCTCAACAGCGGCATGACACTTGGTCAGCTGCTTCGGCCGCACTTGGTCGGAGTTTGGTGGCGACACTGATGCTGTCATCGTCCGTACTTAAGGGTGATGATACGTTAACAGTTCGAATCAATGGCGGTGGCCCAGTTGGGGGTATCGTAGTTGACGGAAACGCGAATGGTACGGTGAAGGGGTACTTACAAAATCCCCACGTGAACTTACCATTAAACAGTCACCACAAAATTGATGTTGCTAAGGCCGTTGGGGTTGAAGGCTCGCTGTCAGTAACCAAGGATCTGGGCTTGGATAAACCGTATACGGGACAAGTACCACTGGCTTCTGGTGAAATTGGTGATGACTTTACCTACTATCTGGCTCAGTCAGAACAGATTCCATCGGCAGTCGGCGTTTCAGTCTTTGTTAACGATGACAATACGATTCAGGTTGCGGGTGGATTCTTAGTTCAGGTCATGCCTGGCGCCTCAGAAGATGCGATTGCGCACTTGGAACAACGGTTAAAAGAAGTCCCAATGGTGTCAGAATTGCTGTTAGCTGGGCAACGACCAGAAGATATGCTGAACCTATTGTTTGGGGAAAGCAACGTTAAAGTGCTGGATAAGATGCCGGTTGCTTTCAAATGCAATTGCTCAAAGGATCAATTTGCGAAGGCCTTAGCAAGTATTTCCAAAACCCAACTGACCGAAATTATCGAAGAAGATCACCATGCGGAGACTCGTTGTAATTTCTGTGGGAATACGTATGAGTTTGATGAAGCTGAGTTACGGGCAATTTTAGCTAAGATGTAACCCCTAGCCGTTAATTTGTGCTATGATAACAAACGCAGTTTTAAAGTCGTTGTAACGGTTTAATAACCAGGATATTTTAAGAGGTGAAACGAATGGAATGGCAGATTGGTGACGTTAAGATCCCAAATCAAGTCGTTGTTGCGCCCATGGCAGGGGTAACAAACTCGGCATTCCGAGTTATTTGTAAGGAATTTGGTGCCGGTCTCGTGGTTTGTGAGATGATCTCCGACCGAGGCATTATGTACCATAACCAAAAAACGTTAGATATGATGTTTGTGGATGCCGTTGAGCACCCAATGAGTATTCAAATTTTTGGTGGGAGCAAGGAAACGCTTGTTCAAGCCGCTGAATTTGTGGATCAACACACGAAAGCTGATATTATCGACATTAACATGGGCTGTCCAGTAAACAAGGTGGTCAAAACGGATGCCGGTGCGCGGTGGCTGTTGGATCCAAAGAAGGTTTACGAGATGGTATCCTACGTCACGGATGCAGTTAAGAAACCAGTAACGGTCAAGATGCGAATCGGTTGGGATGACCAACACGTGTTTGCCGTTGAAAATGCCTTGGCTGCTGAACGGCTGGCGCATCTGCATTAGCGATGCATGGCCGGACGAGAAAGCAAATGTACCAAGGCCACGCTGACTGGGACGTCTTAAAATCGGTTGCCGATGAATTAACGATTCCGTTCATGGGTAACGGGGACGTTAAGACGCCACAAGACGCTAAGAAGATGCTGGATTACGTTGGGCAGATGCTGTGATGATCGGGCGAGCAGCGATGGGCAATCCCTGGATGCTCAAACAAACTGAGCGCTACTTGGCAACTGGCGAGTTAATCGACGAACCAACGCCAACCAAGAAGATCGATACCGCCAAGGAACATTTGCACCGGTTAGTTGAATTAAAGGGTGATTTTGCGGGCCCACGGGAATTCCGTGGCCAAGCGGCTTATTACCTGAAAGGTATTTCTCACTCCGCTCGGACCAAAGCCGCGTTAAACAATGCTGAAACTGAGCAGGAAATGATTAACATTTTCGATGAATTTTTAGAAAAATTGGCGGCTTTACCAGCAGTTGGCCGTTAAATTCTGAAAAAGCAGGCAAAAGAGCTTGCTTTTTTATTGAGGGTTGTCAAAATTAAAGACGGAAGAACGAAATTATGGAGGTTTTAGTGTGGCTGGAAAAGATAAAGAAATGAACGACCAACTCCGGGTTCGTCGCGAAAAGATGAACGAACTACGAGAGGCCGGCATTGATCCGTTTGGTCATCGCTTTGAACGAACTTATTTGGCAAAGCAATTGCACGATGAGTTTGATGGCGAAGATAAGGATGAGTTAAACGACGCCAAAAAGGTGGCGGTTGTTGCCGGACGGATGGTATCAAAACGTGGTAAAGGCAAGGTTGGCTTTGCCGATCTTCAAGACCGAAGCGGTCGGATCCAACTTTACGTACGTAAGGACATCTTAGGTGAAGACGTTTACCACATCTTCAAACGGTCAGATATTGGTGACCATCTAGGTATCGAAGGCGACATCATTAAAACGGACATGGGCGAATTAACGATTCGGGTAACCAAGTTAACGTTCCTATCTAAGGCATTACGGCCATTACCTGAAAAGTACCATGGGTTACAAAACAAGGAACAAATCTACCGTCAACGGTACTTGGACTTGATTGCCAACCCTGATAGCTTTGACCGTTTTAAGAAGCGCAGTAAGATCATCACAGCGATCCGGGCTTACTTGGATGGCCTCGACTTTACTGAAGTTGAAACGCCAGTCTTGCACAACCAAGCCGGTGGCGCGAGTGCCCGACCATTCATTACGCACCATAACGCGTTGAACATCGACCTTTACCTTCGAATTGCGCTGGAATTGCACCTGAAGCGGTTGATTGTTGGTGGGATGGAACGCGTTTACGAAATTGGCCGAGTTTTCCGGAACGAAGGGATGGATACGCGTCATAACCCTGAATTCACCATGTTGGAAACTTACGTGGCTTACTTTGACTTCCACGATGTTATGGATGAAACTGAAGGCATTTTTAAGGCCGCTGCTCAAGCTGTTACCGATGACGGTGTGATTACGTACCAAGACCACACGATCGACTTACACAAGGATTTTGCTCGGGTCCACATGGTGGATGCAATCAAGCAGGAAACTGGTGTCGATTTCTGGCCTGAAATGAGTGTGGCGGATGCTAAGAAGTTAGCCGACGAACACGGCATTCACTATGAAGACTATTGGACGGTTGGTCACATTATCAACGCCTTCTTTGAGGAAAAGGTTCAAGATAAATTGGAACAACCAACCTTTATCTATGGTCACCCAGTTGAAATCTCACCACTTGCCAAGAAGAACCCAGACGATCCACGCTTTACGGATCGGTTCGAACTGTACATTCTTGGTAACGAGTTCGCCAACGCCTTTACTGAGTTGAACGATCCAATTGACCAACGGCAACGGTTTGAAGCCCAAGTCAAGGAACGTGAAGCTGGTAATGACGAAGCGGAAGGCATCGATGAAGACTTTATCGAAGCTTTGGAATACGGGATGCCGCCTACTGGTGGTCTCGGAATCGGGATCGATCGGCTCGTGATGTTCTTGACGAATGCTGAATCAATTCGCGACGTGTTGTTGTTCCCAACAATGCGGCCGGAGGACTAATTTAAACTAGTATCAGTTAAAAAGTGTTACAGTTACCGAGGTAAAGGTGCTGTAACACTTTTTTGCGTCAGGAAATCCCTTAGGAGCCGAGTACAGTCATAATGAGAATGCCAAATGGTAAAAAATTGTAGACCAGTTAGAAGGAACGGCCGGTTATTGGCAGTTCGTAGTGAGTAAATGATGATCAGTGATGATTTTTGAATGTGTTAATGATGGCCGTGAGCGGGTAATGGCATACGATGAACGTTGAGTCGTTGATGATTAAGTTGATGAATTCGGAAGTGACTTAAAATAAATCGTTAATCAATAAAATCCGATAATTTTTTATTTAAATGAGGAAAAAAGTTCGCCTTTACAAAACCGAATTAGACTAGTACGGGTCGTGGAAGTTACCGTTAAAACTAGAATTAGCATGAATATTCATTATGTGTTATGGAGATGTGGTAGAGACCATTGTTTGTGTATTGGAGAAATACAAGGATGATCATTAGAGCTGGCGGGGTGAAAACAACGGTGCATCAAGAAAAAAGTTGAGTTTTAGTGTTGACCAAATGAAGGATAGCTGGTATAGTTATTTCTGTTGTCAGCGAGGCGATTCACCTCAACGACTAACACGATTGAATATCCATTCAACTATTTGATAAAAAAACGTTGACTTGGATTTCAACACATGATATGATTTAATAGTTGTCGAAAGGCAATTACTTAAATTATTCAAAGTAGACCTTTGAAAACTGAACAAAGTTTTGTTTCACAAATGTGCAGGGTATATCACTTA
>NZ_BBAD01000135.1 GCF_001311075.1 Secundilactobacillus similis DSM 23365 = JCM 2765 | reverse complement strand
AAATTGGCTGGGATGAGGGGCGGAGTTCAACGGTTTATGGTTATCGAGTCCATGAAGGTATTTGTCCAATCTTTGTGACTTACGCTAAATCAGATGATATTGATGCCAGCATTAACTATGAGGATCGCTTTATCAGTACGGATATCTTTGAATGGTATAGCCGTCATAACGTTAAGATGACTGATAAGGAAATGGTTCAGATCTTGAGTGGTAAAACGACAATTCACCTGTTCATTAAGAAAAACGATGATGAAGGGAATGGGTTTTACTACTTTGGTGAGGTTAGTGTGGCGGATGCTGAACAGGAGACTTTCCAGGTTAGTGAAGAGAAGGTTGAGCCGATTGTGCGGGTGATGTTGCGGTTGAAAGAGGCAGCGCGGTATGATCGGTATTTGTTGTTTGAGAAGTGAAGTAGAAATTAATAGCGTTAAAACTAAAAGATTAGATATAGTTAAAATGTTAGAATTTGAAATATTGTTCAATAAGTAACTCTAAATTAGAGAATGAAAATCACTACGCTGAAGATAGCCCGAAATTATTAATAATGAAATAATAGTTAAGAAGGGAATTTATGTTATGCCGAAGGTACCGGTTGAAAAAATGGTTAGTGTCGAGTTTCTTCATAGTAAGATATCTAATGTAACTAAAGATGCAATACAGAGTTCATTGATAGAACTTCGAGCCAATCTATCACAAGAAAACACAGAGGAAAATAATAAGGCATTTATAAGAGACTTTATTCGCGATATAGGTTTTAAAAAACAAAAGTATACGGTTGCATCTAAAGATAAATATGATCTTGCGATATACAATCGCAAAGGAATTTATGTTCTAATTGAAACGAAAAAAATTAATTCTTCTGAAATGATTACTGAAGAAAATCTTAATAAAAAAGCATTTCAGGAATCATTACTTTATTTTATGCGAGAGTTTGTAAATAATCATAATCATGCTTTAACATATTCCATTATTACGGATGGAGTAAATTGGTTTATTTTTGATGTGAATAATGTATTTAAAACCCTGTTTGCAGAAGATAAGAAGTTTCTAGCCGATTATAAAGCAGCCCAAATTGATAAGTCTAGTTTGGATACAAAAACTAATGAGTTTTACGAAAATATTGCTCGACCTCAAATAGCGACCGTTTCTGATAAAATTGAATATGTTCATTTTAATTTATCAGATATGTTTACTCAAAAAGATACCATAAAGTGGAATGTAGTAAATAAATTTTATAAAATAATGGCACCAGTCACTTTAATGAAAAAACGTTTAGTGCGGATCCTAATGAACTAGATAAGGGTTTTTATGATGAATTAATGCATATTTTAGGACTTCAAGAAAAAAAAATTATCCAAAGGAATTGAAAGATTACCTAAAAATAAGCGTGAAGAAGGATCACTTATCGAGTTAATATATTCAGCTTTTGATTCTATTGAGTATCAGTTTACAAACGATGAAGTGAAGTTTGATTATGCTATTAATTTGGCAGTAACTTGGGTTAATCGTTTATTATTTTTGAAATTATTAGAAGGACAACTAATTAACTTTAATGAAAGTAACACCAAGTATGAGTTTGTTAATAGTCGCGTAATTTATGATTTTAATAAATTAAACGAACTTTTTTTTGGAGTTTTAGCAAAACCTGTTTATGATAGAGGTAAATTAACTGAAATTTATAAGAATGTTCCATATTTAAATAGTTCACTTTTTGAAAAATCAGTTGCAGAAAGCACGTTATCTATTAGTCCTGCTCAATTAGATGATGATGTGCTAATAGGGATTTATACAAAATCAGTTTTAAAGAAAAGGTTAGCAAAAAATACCAATAAATTACCAACTTTAGAATACTTATTACTATTTTTAAATTCATATACTTTTGATACGGATGCATCAAAAGTGAATGGAGAGAATTTAATTAATTCATCGGTATTAGGCTTGATATTTGAAAAAATTAATGGGTATAAAGATGGGTCTTACTATACACCTGGATTTGTAACTTCATTTATGTCTAGAAATGCTATTAATAAAGCAATTGTTGCCAAATTTTCTGAACACGGGTGGAAAGTTCAATCAATTTTAGACATTCAAAAGAGTATCACTAAAGAAAATAGTGAGGATGCATTAAGTATATTAAAAGACTTTAAATTGGTTGATCCAGCGGTTGGATCGGGGCACTTTTTAGTTTCGTCGTTGAATTATCTCGTTTTTTTAAGATATTATTTTAATTTAATGACCAATACTTTTAGTCTTCATTTTAATATGGAAATTGTAAACGACGAATTGGATATATTTGATGGTGAGGGAAATGGTTTTACTTATAATAGGGGAGTTGATAACTCATTAAAAATCCAAAAAGAACTTTTTTCAACAAAATTAGATATTATTGAGAATAACCTTTTTGGAGTTGATATTAATCAAAATTCTGTTGATATAACTAGGTTGAGATTATGGATTGAACTTCTAAAAAATTCGTATTATGAGGATGGGCAGTTAGTAACTATGCCAAATCTTGAAATGAATATTAAAGTAGGTAACTCAGTGGTTTCAAGGTATGAACTCCGTGAGAGTTTATCAAAAATGACTCAAAATACGAATTTAAGTGTGTCGGAATTTAAAAGTATTGTTCAAAGATACCGAAATACACACGACAAAGGTGAAAAACGTAGCTTAGAGCATATAATTCATAAATTTGTACAACAAATTAGATCAATTCTAACCCAAAGACAGAGTAGAAATAGAAATAAAAATTTCCAACAGTTAAATGAATTAAAGAAGAGTGTTTCATTATTAGATACTCCAATCGATCGAAAAGCAAAAAGAAGAGAAATTAAGTCTTTAACAAAAAAGATAAATGAACAAAAAAAATTCTACGATAATGCGGATAGTAGTTTGTTCTTGAATTCTTTTGAGTGGAGATTCGAATTTCCAGAAGTTCTTGATGAACAAGGAAAATTTAAAGGTTTTGATTTAGTTATTGCTAATCCTCCGTATATTGGAATGCAGGATCATGCGAAAATATTTCATGAAGTAGATGCAACGCAATTAGGCAAAAGATTCTCTAGCGGTAAAAATGACTTTTTTTTATTATTTTATGCACTTAGCAATAGATCTTTTAAAAGATCAAGGAATTTTAGGGTTTATAACGACCAATTATTGGGTGACTGCAACCTATGCTGATAAATTACGTGAAGATTTACGCGAACGGACAAATTTATTATCATTTTATAATTTTAATGAATTAAAATTTTTAGCTCTGCCAAGGGTCAGCATAATATGATTACTTTTGCAAAGAAAAGAACTTTGGAGAGCGTAAAGAAGGGAGTACAAAGTACATTAATATCGGTTACTTCTACAAATGAGCAAGGAACAGCAAGCAATCAAATTTTTGAGGAGATTGTAAACAATAAAAATAAAAAAACGTCAACTAGAGATGTTGTACCTAAGAAGTTTTTTGATAAAGAGTCAGGATATTTTTTATTAACTGAAGATAACCCATTACTAAAGGCTTTAGAAAAAAAAATATCTTTAAATTCTATTGCGGATACCAATCAAGGGATTACTACAGGAAGTAATGATACGTTTGTTTGGGATGAGTCATTATTCGAAACAGTTAATCTAAACAGTTACGAAAAATTACTATTTAAACCCTTAATTCGCGGCAGCGAGTTAGTGGAACCAACAGCAAGTTCGTTAAGTTCTCAGAAATCTTTTATAATGTATATGTCAACCAAAACGACAAATATTGATCGAACGCCAAACTTAAAATCTTTTATTGAAAATTCGAAAGATTATGTTCGAATTCATGAAAGAGCAATCGAAGAACGTAATGAAGGCGATCAATATTATTTATGGAGAGAGCGAAATTCTCAAATATTTAAGAGAACATCAATTTATTATCAAAAAAGAACTCAAAATCCTATGTTTACGCTTAATGATAAAGGTTTTTATATTAAAGATGATGCTTACGCAATAACTTTAAAGAATCCCAATGAAGATGATGCACTTATATTGTTGACCGTTTTAAATTCGACGTTTACGCATTTTTGGTTAGTTGCTAAAGGAAGGAAGAAAGGAAAATCATTGGAATTATATCCTGAGGTAATAAGAACTTTACCGGTTCCTAATTTGAAATTAATCAGTAAAGAGGACTTGCAACAAGTTAAATTGGCGGTTAAACAATTGGATCGGAGGGACTTTAAATTGTTTGCAAACAAAAAAGTAGCAGAGTGGTTTTCATTACCGGGAGTGGTAGATGAAATGGAAGAGTATATTAATAATAATCAATAAACAATTTTAATACTGTCAAAGAATTGTGATTTATAAACACGAACTAACTATTGGTCCGAAATATGTTCAGTTATAGTGATTACAATGTCGCATGGTAATTTCGTTAAATAGTTGGTAGGTAGGAAAATAATTTTGGAAAATAAAACTGTTTGAGAATAGATCGTAATTAAATGTATTAAAACGTAAAGTGGACCATCCTTGTCATCGGAAGGTCCACTTTTATATTTTACGCGCTTACGAAAAACCGCCATTTACAAAACACAAAAACGGGCTAACTCAATTATGAGGAGGTCCGTTTTGTGTTTTGT
>NZ_BBAD01000134.1 GCF_001311075.1 Secundilactobacillus similis DSM 23365 = JCM 2765 | reverse complement strand
CGCTAAATGGCTGAAGACTGATTCTCGATTAGATACCAACATGCCGAGCATGGCAATTCGTAATTATCAGGCGTCTTGGAACATGTGGCGGAAGGTCAATTCAGCGGGGACGCCGAAACCCAAACGTAAAGACCAATATCGATTCAGTTATCAAACAAAAAACAGCTATCCGGCTAAGTCTCGTCAAGCTGGTGAGGATATTTTTAACGGCGCTAAAGTTAAAGTGACCGACCCTCACCACATTCAGATTCCCAAAGTTGGTCGTTTGAAGGCATCGGCCAACAACATTAAACATCTACCACACGAAAAAGGTGTCCGAATTGGCGTAACCACCATTAAACAGGAACCGAATGGCGCTTGGTATGTGTCCTTTCAAATCAAAGCAGATCATCCTTTAAAACAAGCGTTGCCGAAAACTGGTTCAGAAATCGGCATTGATTTAAATTTATCCAACTTCTTAACCGATGATCAAGGTCAGCAAGTACCGAATCCGCGCTACTATCGTAAGATGCTAACGAAACTAGCTAAACAGGACCGTAAAGTGGCGCGTCGGAGTCGGCGAGCCAAAAAAGAACATCGCCGTTTGTTAGACAGTCGGAATTATCAAAAAGCCCGGCGACAAAGAGCTAATCTTCATAGTCATATCGCCCATCAACGCAATGACTTTCTGCATCGCACTTCCACGGTACTGATCCAGAACCACGATTTGATCGTGTCCGAAGAACTACGCGGGAAAAATATGTTGAAAAATCATGCCCTGGCGATGAGTATCAGTGATGTGGGCTGGCGTACCTTCATTAGTCAGCTTGAGTATAAAGCTGACTTATATGGCCGAACCTATATCACGGTTAATCCAGCCTACACGACCAAACGCTGTCACTGCTGTCAGGTAATCAATCAGCAAGTCAAACTAGGACAAGAAGAATGGCGTTGTCCGAACTGTCATGTTTTTCATATTCGTGACCATAATGCCGCTATTAACATTAAAAATAAGGGATTAGCGTTGCTCCAAAAAGCCTAAATCTCGCGAATAATCCATCGGTACCGTGGCAACTCCGGATTCCGACTCCAAATGGCTGGGGGCGACCCCGTAAATAGGTAATTAGCGTGTCAGACCAAAGTTGAACGATAACTGCGGCAGTGCTGTATCTAAGCAAGCAGAAACGGTCAGGTAGACTGATTATCGATCAGGAATGCTTTCAAAACAGTTAAACGTGGCGAAAGATTGCTGATCAATAACTACCGCTGTTTTAATCCACTTACTTTAGTGGGTGGTAGTTGAACTTACTTGGTTTGAATCAAACAGGTCTTATTCCCCGTTACCCACTGACCATTTGTCAACTGTAACTGGGTTAACTTACCTTGCTGTTTAATCAATTTAACCGTTACAACGGCGCCCTTCTTCAGGTGCGTGGTTCGTTGTGACGCCTTAAACTGAAACTTTTGATACTCATAAATGCCGTGTGCAGCAATCACCCGAACGCACTTCGGATTCGTTTGATAATAAAGCGCGGCGGTAACTTGCTTGTTTGCGGTGATATAACCACCTTTAACCCGGTAGCGCAATGCGCCGCCTTTCGAATAAGCGACCCCCAAAACGTTAAACGTGACGGCCTTAGTGCGAGCTTGCTTGGTGAAGTGCTTAACTCGGTGCATGAGGTCAACATCCTTGTAGACGTTAATGCCAGTTTTGGCATACACGGCTTTTGGATAAGTCACTTTGGTTGTTGGCTTAGTAGGTGTCGTGACTGGTTTTTGTGTTGGTTGTTGAGGCGTTGTATCTGGTGTCTGAGTTGCGTCGTTGAAGTTGTCGCATCCGTATTCGGTGTACCGTTATCCGATGTACCAGTCTGATTTTGCGTATCACGCATCTTCAACTGGCCTTGATCTTCAAACAGTTTTCCCATTGCCAACAAGAGTCGATCCTGTCCCTTAGCCGCCTGGAACTGAACACCAAGTGGTAGCTTATCCGCACTCACGTAGTTGGTAAGCTAATCGCCGGTTCACCGGTCAAATTGGCCAGTTGCGTAAACGGCGACTTACTCAACCCATGCAACCAAGCATCGTAAATCAACTGCATCTGAGCCGCGCTATCCAAACTACCAATGTTGCGCAATTTGGCCACGTATTCTGGCAAGAAAGCTGGGTCACTATTACTTGGCGCCGTGGTTGCGGTGGTTGGTGTCAAATACAGTGGGTACTGTTTATGAAAGTCAACCATCTGCTGGGTTGCAGTGGCAATGGTTTGCTTAACCGCAACTCCATCCGTGTTCGGATTCAGCTTCTTACTTGCTTCATACAAGGCATAAGTCATAATACCGCCATCATCCGCTTCGAGATCACGGTGGAATTTACTGCGCGCAAAGGTGTTCGCCGCATAGCCGCTACTGGTTGCCGATTTATAATAAGCCATCATGAGTGCTTTGCCGTCAACCGGGCTATCAACTTGCTTCACGTTAAAGCCCTGCTGTTTCAAAAACGCCACGGTCTGATTAACCGCATTAACCGCGTCTTGACTGACCGGCGTTCCCACGGGTGATTTGGTTGAGTAGGCGATTGTTTGGCCCTTCAAATCACTTGGGGCAGCTTCGGCAGTGACCTTGCCGCTTAACATATTATCAAACAGCGTTTCCGTGTCCGCCATCGATTCCGTTTCGGCAAAACTAGCCATGGAACTGGTTGCACTATCACCGACAATCATCCCCGAAGTTGGTTTCAAGCCAATCGTACCCGACCATGAGGCTGGGATTCGAATCGAGCCACCGGCATCGTTGCCAGTTGCTAGTGGTACCATATCGTCAGCGACACTGGCCGCGGCACCACCGGATGACCCGCCAGGATTATTCGCAGTGTTCCACGGATTCGACGCCGTGCCGTAGAGTTTTGACGTTGTGACGTTCAAAAGTCCCAACTCTGGATAGTTCGTTTGACCAATGACCACAAATCCCAAACTCTGCAGCTGCTTCACAAACGGTTTCGTATAGCTGGCAACTCGATCACTGGAATAAGGCAAGCCCTGAGTGGCTGGTTCGCCTAACAGTTCTTGCGCAAGTCCCTTGATTAGAATGGGGACGCCATAAAATGGTTGCCCCGTATCGGTCATGGCATCCGCCTCACTAAGTGCCTTATCCTCCCGCAAAGTCAAAACCGCATTCAACTGCGGATTATCCTGCTTAATTTTGGTCATCGCTAACTGGATCAATTGCTGCTTGGTGACTTTACCGCTCCGAACCATCTGCGCAAGCTGTAACGCTGAAGCGTGCTCGTAGTCGCTAAGCGTTAATGTTGCTTGTTGTTGCGTGGTTGTCGTTGTTGCTGCAACAACAGCTTCACTCGGCGCTAAACTAGCTGCGCCAAACAACCCCATTGATACCGCCGCAATCACCAGTCCCAATTTAAGTGATTGCCGCCGATGTCCCTTTAACCAAACCATCTCAATGCCCCCGTTTTCAATTGAATTTCAATTAATAGCGTACAATGATTTCGCCAAAAACGAAAGCGTTTTACATTAAAATACATTAGTTAATATGATTGGTAATCATAATTGATTCAATTAATCATATTTGTGAAAAACAATACATTTATGCCATTTTATTGTGTCTATGACTCACATTCTTAATCAAACTCTGGATTATTACGAAATGATTTCGCTATTTATCAACTAATTATATCTATTAGACTGTAATTAATACTTAAACTAATTTTCAATTATTTTCAAAAAAATTTACTGTTCAAAATTCGCTGTCAAAACTTAATTCACTATTTTATAAGAAACAAATGAGAATTTTCCTTGACTTTTCATCATCACAAGCCGATAATAACTTCACGTTAGCTATTCAATGCAATAGCTTGATCAAAAATACATAACGCCTGCGGACTGCCCGCAAGCAATAGTAAGGGACTGACGACAATGATTTCACAAAGTGGACCACAACGCTACATATCAGATAACGAGGCTTATGACCAATTACCAGGGTTCATGGCCAGCTTAAACGTGAAGAACGTGTTATTCCTGCACGGCACCAAATCACTCGCTGCCGCCAAGCCATATCTACCAGAATGGCCGGCTGAATTTAATGTCACTGACGTTCAATTCAACGGCGAATGTTCATTTGAAGAAATTGACCGGGTCAAGGCCATTGCCGACGAAAACAACGCCGAGATGGTGATTGGTCTCGGTGGTGGTAAAGTACTAGACACCGCTAAGAGTGTGACTACTGGCACCCATCGTTACTTAGTATTGATTCCAACGCTGGCCAGCAACTGTTCCCCATGGTCCGCAATTTCCGTGCACTACAAGGAAAATGGCGAACACATCGGCCATGAAATTTACAACGAAACGGCTAACTTAACACTGTTGAATCCGAAAGTCATTTTGAATTCACCAATTGAGTATTTCGTAGCTGGTATCGGTGATACGTTAGCCAAATACTACGAATCAGAACTGATCTTCCAAAAGTTACCTGAAGACCAGTACACTGTTGCATTGACCATTTCTCGTCAAATGGCCAACAACTGTCGCGAAGTGTTGATGAAGTACGCTGAACAAGCGGTTGAAGACATGAAGGCTGGTCGCTTGACGCCTGAATGGCGTCAAGTTGCCGAAACGGTGACCGTCATGGCCGGAACCGTTGGTGGTTGGGGCGATGATTACGGTCGCGCCTCGGGTGCGCATGCAATTCATGATGCATTGACCATCTTCCCACAAACCGCCCCTCACCTGCATGGTGCTAAAGTCGCGTATGGGATTCTAGTTCTCCTCGCCATTGAAGGCAAGACGGATGAACTCAAACGCTTGTTGCCATTCTACCGGACTTTGAATTTGCCAACCAATTTGGCAGACGTGGACTTGGCAGACGCTAGTGATGCTGACATTGATAAGTTGGCAGCTACAGCAGCTGATCCACACACGCAAATGCACTTCGTACCAACGGATGAACCCGTAACCGCAGAAGTGACAAAACAAGCAATTATGACGGTCGAAGCCATCACCGCTGAAACTGCCACGGCTACTAAATAGTTGATCTATTATTAACGCCCCTCGGCTGAGTTAAACTCGGTTGAGGGGCGTTTTTTTTAGACTTACGTTTGTGTCCAGCGTAAGTGTGCGAAGTTTGTGAAAATTGGCTTCGTTGGCGCGTTAATCATGGA
>NZ_BBAD01000133.1 GCF_001311075.1 Secundilactobacillus similis DSM 23365 = JCM 2765 | reverse complement strand
CAAAAACCACCTCAACGACTAAACGTCAAAGTGGCTCAAGTTCACTTCAAGATATCTTTTCCAACAGTTTTCGCTACAATGCGCAACCGGTCATCCAACTGGTAGCGAATCGGCTCCCCGTTAGGTACTTCAAGTTGATCAATATCAGCATCACTAATTCGTTCCAAGTATTTGATCAGCGCCCGTAACGTGCTACCATGGGCCACTACGAGTTGGTTATCGCCGTTTAGTAGCCGTGGGGCAATCTGATCCTCCCAGTAAGGCATCAGGCGATTATAGGCCATTTCTAGGCTCTCACCCCGGGGTTCAGTAACGCCCAATGCTGCATAGCGCGGATCTTCGTCTGGTTGATCAAGCAGTGGCGGTACCGTCTTAAAGCTTCGACGCCAAGTTCGAAACTGGGTCTCACCGACTCGTTGTTTAACGGCCTGTTTTTTCTGGCCACGTAACGCACCATAGTGCCGTTCATTTAACCGCCAAGATTTCGTTTCAGGAATAAATAACTGATTGATCTCCGCTAAAACGATGTGGGTCGTTGTGATTGCGCGTTTCAACATCGAGGTATGGCAATGGGTAAACTGGATTCCGGATTTCGCGAGCAACTGCCCAGCCTCGTGTGCCTGTTGAATCCCCTGTTTCGTCAGGGAAACGTCACTCCAACCTGTAAAAATACCGTCGCGGTTAGCCTCACTTTCACCATGCCGTAAAACGACTAATTCAACCATGTTCGTTCTCTCCTCTGCCTTAATCGGCGTCATACCGCCAATCTTTGTTTCAATCAATTGCTCAATTAAGCACAATTATCAATTAAAAAATAAGCGGCATTATCATCACTGATAAGACTGCTTATTAATTTGACTCTATTTTACACCCAAATGCAAGCGGTGTTTGTTATCTAACCTTAATTCATTAATGTTGCGTTGGTTGCGTTGATTTAACCAGCGTTTCTGGTGATTGAACCGATTCTTGAGCTGCAGCAACTTCCGCTGTCACGTCATCTTGATTAAGCAAGTGCGATTCGCGCGCCTTGATCCGGTTCCCCATAAAGGTGATGACGGATCCAATTAAGATGATCACGATCCCAACAATGGTTTCAACTGAGATATGCTCGCCTAAGATCAGCGCCGCTAAGATTGGTGCTAACCCTGGTTTGATAAAGAAGACCAGTGAGGCCGTTGACACATCGGAGCGTTCCATTGCCAAGAAGTAAAAGGCAAACCCACCACCGGTAACGCAAACCCCGATAAAGAAGAGTAACCAAAAGTGGTTCAACGTCACATTTTGAAGGACTGGAATCCGACTAAATTGTGACAACAAGCCGCCTTGATCTAACCCGTTGGCAACGGCTGGAATATGCGTGATCAAAACCAGCGCCAGCAATTCAGCAGAGCCTGCTAGGAACGTGTAGGCGGTCATCACGATACCGTTAAAGTGATGTTTTACGGAACCATACCGTGAAATGATGCTGTACAACCCAAACGTTAAGGCCGATGAAATCGCCAAAACTAACCCAAGTGGCCGGCTGAGGTGGCTGGGGTTAACAATCACAAGTAAGCCAATCAACGATACGATCACCGCAATTAAGTTCGCTCGGCCTAACCGTTCGTGTAGGATGAGGTAGGAAAAAATAAGGGCAAATACTGGGTTACAACTGAACAACACAGCAACCGTCGATGCTTCATCGTAGACGATAGCCAGTTGGTACAACGTCATGCTGACGATCACACAGACGAACCCGGTTAAGGCAAACAGTGCCCAATCACTTAGGTGCACGTGCATCCCCTGCTTCGCATTTGTCCGTAACGCGATTGGCAACAAAACTAGACCACCAACGAAGAAACGAATCAGATTCAATTGAATCGGACTAAACGCGCTCCCAGCTGACTTCAGTGCAATTTCCATTGAACTAAACATTAACGTTGAAAACGCAATGTATAAAATGGTTTTTCTCAAAACAATGCAGAACCCTTCCTAAACCTCAAGCAACAACAATTATCGGCCATCACTGGCCATGTTTAATGCACACCGTTCAATAATAACATTAAAATTGGAATAACGATCAAACTCATCAACGTGGTTTCCGTTACCATGATCGCCGCAAAACTTGAATCGGCGCCATATAACTTCGACACAACGGGTGCGTTTGTCATGACTGGCATGGCTGATTGAATGATGAACACTTTTTTCATCATGGCAGGCATTGGTGTTGGCAGCACGAGCAACGCCATCAAGATGGGCGCCAAAATGAAACGACCACTCAAGATTCCCAAGTTACCACGATTTAACGTCAGGTCATGAAGATCCACGTTCGCAATCGCGATCCCAATGAAGATCATCGACAATGGCACCGTTAACCCACCAATGTAGTTCAAATCTTGCATAATGAAGTTTGGCAGCTTGATTTTGAGCAGCACCAAGACCACCCCAACCATGAAGCCAAGCAATGGTGGCGAGAACACTTTTTTCAAGGTTTGGCCCAGGTTGAATTTGTAATCCCCTTCGCCATCCCGTTGAATCAAGTAAACCCCCAGCGTCCAGAAAATAGTTGTGTTTGCCATGTAGTACACGAGCACGTACGGCAAACTCTTTGCTTCACCAAATAAAGCGACGTTGACTGGCAAGCCAACAAACACCGTATTGGAATTAAAAAACATTGATTCAAAAAGCCCCCGGTGGCTTTCCTTAATATGTAAAACTTTGGCTACAATGATTGAAACGACGAACAGGATCATCATTGAGACAACTGGAAATCGTAAATCGGGAAGCGTACCAACCAGTCGGCTAAACGAGAACTTGCTGACGATGGTGTACGCCATATATGCCGGCAAAGCCACCTGCGTGACCAACCGGGCAATCAACTTACTAGCCGACTCGTTGAACCAACCAAGGTTAGTTAACAAATATCCCAATGCAATCATGATCAGGATCTCGACCACGCCCGCCACACTCCGAGCGAACAATAGCAGCATAATTGAATCACCCCTTTCACATCAAAAATTAATTTTTATTATAGCACATCAAGATAAGACTTTTCAGGCTTTTCAGAATACAACCGCTTACATGAACTAATTTCCCCACTAAAATGAACGCATTCCCATTCATTTTTAATCTTACAATTGATTGAACCCTACTTCTTTCCGTATCAAAGTGACCTTAAATCGACCTAAAAAAATAATCAGCGGCCGTTTTTTGGATAATTTTATTTACGCCACGCTTATTTTATGATGTAATGGTACAGTTAGACTAGAAAAATAAACGCCATTATTGACACGGTCGGAACGCCAGTAATTAGTTGGTTACAGGGAATTAACTGCACCTGCTCTAAATCCCCTCGATTGTGTCGATAGACGAACGGTTGTATTTTGTTAAAATCCGTTTAAACTTTACTAGATTGTAACTTTATGTAACGATTTTGACATATAATGCAAAAAGATTTTACAAAGGCGAGGAAAATTTATGGCATCGAATAATTCAAATCAAAACCAACCTGAATCAGGTTACCGACGGAGTGACCGCCAGCACTTTAAACCCCGTAGACGACATCGCGGGCTATTATGGAGCTTACTGATTGTAGTTTTAATCTTGGTCACGGGGGGCGTCGCTTACGGTTATCACGTTTATAATGATGCCAAAAACACGTTCGACAAGACTTACGAACAAGGTCAAGTCAATAAGTTACGAAACGTCTCCAAGGTGATTTCAAGTGGTAAGCCGTTCTCAATTCTGCTACTTGGGACCGACACGGGCGCGTTAGGTCGAAGCGACACTGGGCGAACTGATACCCTGATCGTTGCAACGATCAACCCGCAAAAGCAAACGGCTTACCTCACAAGTATTCCCCGGGATACTCGGGTTCAAGTTAAGGGCGATACCCAAGGCTACGAAAAGATCAACGCCGCTTATACGATTGGTGGACCGGCAACAGCCGTTGATACGGTTCAGAACTTGCTTGATATTCCAATCGACTACTACGCCATCGTCAACATGGGCGGGCTCGAAAAGATGGTTGATGCCGTTGGTGGTATCGACCTAACGCCTAACATGACCTTCAAGTATGGTCACGCGAACGTGGTGAAAGGCCAAAAGATTCATTTGAACGGGAAGCAAGCGTTAGACTACTCCCGGATGCGTTACGATGATCCGTTAGGTGACTACGGTCGGCAAAAACGGCAACGGCAAGTCCTTCAAAAATTAGTGGTCAAGGGTGTCGGCATTTCGTCAATCACCCGCTACAAGCAAATTTTGACCTCTCTTAACGGCAACATGAAGACTGACATGTCCTTTGATGACATGATTGCTGTTCGAACCAAGTACGGCGATGCCACCCACCACATCAAGTCTGAAACCCTCCAAGGTCAAGACGCAATGATCGATGGCATCTCCTACCAGATTCCAACTATGAAGGAATTACAACTTGTGTCGAACCACATTCGTCGCACCTTAAACCTAAAAGACTCAACTAAACTCACCGCAACCTCAACGGGGACTGGTGATAACAGTAACTACACGACCTCGTCAGCTACTGGTTATTAATGAATAAAACACGCATGCCAATCAATTAGGTTGGTATGCGTGTTTTTTGTGTCCATCGTAAGCATTCTTCTGTTCAGCTTGTGAAGTTTGATTTGCGTGAACTGTCGATTCCGGTAAGTGGCTAGGTTCCTGCTGTGGGGCCGGCCTGAGCCAAAGAGCGGTCTCAGTCCTCGAATTCAAGCCTCGCCAAAACCCATGCGAGTCTTCAATTCGTCCCCGATAATTGGCGGTTGTTGGAAAGTCGCCAACAACCACCAATTATCGCGACACAGCATCCACCTAGCCGCTTACCGAAATCTTGCAATGGCGCAATTCGGCACTATTGTAGACCATCTCAAGTGCTTAACTGGACATCTTGCGGTGATATCGCAATAACACTAACATTGATTCGACAAAAGCAGAATTGATTAGCAGTCACTGTTTAATAATCGTGATGGATAAGCATCGATACCTACTTAATGCCCGCGTAGCAGCATTAAGTTCACGAAAACGTGACGCACAACTAACAGATTTAGCATTGCATAATCGTTGACTCGCTGTAGTTACTGAACATTGAACACTATCGTTTCTTACGGTCGTTGAGTTATCATTGAGCGTTGCTATCACGCAGTTTTGTCGGCCTCAGGATGTGACAGTCACCAGTTTTGGTTGCCAACAGC
>NZ_BBAD01000132.1 GCF_001311075.1 Secundilactobacillus similis DSM 23365 = JCM 2765 | reverse complement strand
GGTGCGCTGTTAGCAATCACAACAGCTGACCGTCATATTATGAAGTTGATGAACCTGTGTAACCGCAACGTTCAGTGGTAACTCGACAACCGCAATAAACGATTGTGGTCAATGTTCAGTAACCGCAATGAACCAACGATTGCGTGAAACTAAATCTGCCAGGTATGTGCTATGTTTACGTGAACCTAATGCAGTTGTACTGACATTCAGAATGCATCGTTATTCAGAATGCATCGTTATTCAGCCATCGTAATATGAATCGCCGATTGCTGATTGATCTGGACGTTTGTCGAATCAACGTCAGTCGTTGTAATCCCGTAGTTAAGCGCTTGAGACGGTCTGCAGTGATGAGAAATTGCGCAATATGAGATTCCGGTCAGCGGCTAGGTGGATGCTGTGTCGCGATAATTGGTGGTTGTTGGTGTTTTTCCTAACAACCATCAATTATCGGGGACGAATTCAAGACTCGCACGGGTTTTAGCGAGGCTTGAATTCGAGGACTGAGACCGCTCTTTGGCTCAGGCCGGCCCCACAGCAGGAACCTAGCCGCTGACCGGAATCGACAGTTCACGCAAATCAAACTTCACAAACTAAACAGAAGAATGCTTACGCTGGACACAATCGACAATAAAAAAACGTTTCCCTGATGGTATTCAGAGAAACGTTTTTTAAGGTTAAGCATTACTTCAACGCAAATTTTTCAATAGCGTAAGCAACGCCGTCTTCTTCGTTAGTTTTGGTGATGAACTGAGCGGTCTGCTTGAGTTCGTCGATGGCGTTGCCCATGGCAACGCCGGTGCCGGCGTATTTGACCATGGTGAGGTCGTTGCCTTGGTCACCGATGGCCATCACTTCGTCAGCGGTAAAGCCGAGTTGAGTGGCAAGTTCAGCGACGGCGTTGCCTTTGCTGGCGTTCTTGTTCATGGCTTCAAAGAAGAATGGTTCACTTTGAACCACGTAGAACCGATCACGGTATTCTTGAGGGAAGTCATTGATGAATGGGGTAAGTAATTCTGGATCATCAACGAACATCGCTTTGGAAATCGTAAGGTCGTCCGTGATTTCCTCTGGCATCCGGAAACGAATTGGCATCCGAACGAGGAAACTTTCAGCGATGGTGTAACCACTTAGATCGCGGTTAGCCGTGTAGATGTGATCGAGGGTTTCCATGTGGAAGTGGATATTGTGTTTGCGAGCCAGTAGTTCCAAATCGTAATAGTCATCGGTGCTCAAGTTGTGCTTAACGATGATCCGACCTGAGATGGTCTGGGCTAAGCTACCGTTAAACGTGACCACGTATTCGTCATCACCAGAAATGTTGAGTGGATCGAGGTACTGTTGCACCCCAGTAATTGGTCGGCCGGTACAAAGCACAACTTTAATGCCTTGTTCCCGCGCTTTGGTGATCGTGTCGATCGTCCGTTGGTGAAGTTGTTTTTGGTCGTCTACCAGAGTGCCGTCGATGTCGATTGCGATAAGTTTGATTGCCATTAAAATTCTCCTTTGAGTTAGATAATATTGTCATTGTGTAAATGTTGTTGAAATTGGTTGTAAATGGGGTCAAAGAGATCAACATTGCCGGGTTCGGGATGAATCATTTCCCGGGGGAAGAAGAACCGTTGATCACCAGTGAATTTACCGGTAATCGCGTTAACCAGACTGCTAACGGTCGATAGTTCGACGAGGTTGCCATCACGTTCCATCAGTTCGATTTGGGTGAGTGGCTTTTTCATCTTTGGATCGTACGCGTCGTAGGGGAGGTCGTAGCTGTTATTCGTGTCCGTATAGTACTGGGTATTGAAGCCGGCCTTTTCGATAAGGCTTCGAAGCAGTGGCAACTTAGCCTTAGTTTGGTCGGTAAATACGGCTGACTTCAGTGGCTTGCGATCCAAGAACCGGTGTGATAAATCACTGAGAATTGGATCCGAAGATTGACGCCAGTGAGCAAAATACGTGGTGAGCGTCCCATCATCCAGTAGGAGGTAATCTTCCAAGTCGAACTGGTGCTGGAAGAATGGAAATAATAGGTACGGGGCTGCGGCGCCATGAGCGGCTTCAGGATCGCTATAAATTTCCTTGGCGCGGGTAAGCAGATGACCAAGGATCACCTCCATGGATCGTGATACCGGGTGGAAGTAGATTTGTTGGTACATCTGGAACCGGCTAACGATGTAGTCTTCCACTGCGTGCATGCCGTTGAAGTTAAAGGCGATGCCATCGTGGTAGGGCCGCATAACCCGAAGAATTCGGGTGAGGTCAAACGTGCCGTATTTGGTACCAGTATGGTACGCATCTCGGAGCAGATAGTCCATCCGATCGGCGTCAATTTGACTAGAGATCATTTGGACGACTTGTGGATTCGGATAGGTCTTTTGGATCACCGATGCGACCTGTTCTGGAAAATTAGGGCCAACCGCGCGAAGCACTTGATTGACTTCCGTTGTGGGGTTAGTCAAAATAGCGGCGGTGATTGCCTCGTGATCAGTTTGGAAAATATGTTCAAACGTATGACTATATGGCCCATGACCAATATCGTGGAGCAACGCCGCACACAGCGCCACTAACCGTTCGCGGTCGTCCCAAAGGCCATCGCCAGCGGTTTGACTGGGATAATTGCGTTTAAAATTATCGCAAATCTGACGCGTGATTTCGTAAACACCCAGTGAATGGGTGAAACGGGTGTGTTCGGCACCGTGAAAAACGAGGGAGGCCGTTCCGAGTTGTTTGATTCGGCGTAAACGTTGAAACTCCTTCGTGTTGATCAAATCCAAGATGACACGGTGCTGAATATAAATGTAGTTGTGAACGGGGTCCCGGAGCACTTTTTCACGGGGAAGGCGTTCGTCTCGGTATGCCAATCTGACGACAACCTCCTTTAATTAGTGGGTTAAAGCCCAATTTGACGTTTGGTCATTTTCTGAAGTTCTTTAGCGTAGAGGGCTTGGAAGTCCGGTGTTTGCATCGTTTGGGTGAGACTAGTCGTATCAATTGCGATGCCCGATTGTTCAAAGGTATTGCGGATGGCACCTTTAACATCGTCCAGCGTTAAGGGTTGCTTCAGGCATCTGCAACGTTGATCATGGACTCTGGCCAGACATCGGGGAAGCCCCAAGTATTAGGCTGGTCGTTCAAGCCAGTTTCGTAGAACTGTTTGACGAGTTTGCCACGAAACTGCTGGTCACCCGAAACGCTGAGATAGGCCATCACGACTAGTGCGCTTGGACTTCGTCGTTGTGAGATACCGGCGATTTTTTTACCGTCAACGCTTAAGTCAAAGTCACCCGGACAGTAGGAATGGGTGATCTCGTAATTTTCAATGGTTAAGCTTGGAAAAGTCTGTTGCATCACCCGTTTCATCAGGCGTAACCATCGTCAACGGACAGGTGGTCGTCGGTCAGTTGCGGAATGAAGAGGGAGACGTTAAGAATCCCACCATCGCTGACAACGGCTAAGCCGCCAGAATTGCGGATGAAATAGTCATAGCCTTGGCTAGCGACATCGCCTAAAGCGGCCGTTAGTGCGGGCAAGTGCCGGTCCTTTAATCCAAGGATCAAGGTCGGCGGCAACGTCCAAAAGTGTAAAATAGCCGTGTTTTGAGTGGCCGCAACGTCAAGCAGGGCGTTGGTGAGACCAAATGCGGCGAGTTTATCGGTTGCTGTCAGTGGGGTATCGATGAGTTGCAATGATGAAAAAAGCTGCTGATTTGTCATAGTTTTACCTCGATTGTCAAAACGGTTCTTTTTAATTATACAATATGGGAGTGAGAATCACCAAGAATTTTGGACTAGACCACATTTTGTGTTGAGACTAGGGCCGGCGGTATTTAGAAAAACAGGACTTTTCAAGTTAGGGTCTTGGTTAAAAAATGGTGCGGTACCATCGTTAACGATTATTTTTTGAGCAACCAACCATCACCTGAGTTGTTCCGCACGCTAATTGGTGCCTTTTCTTAAAAAAAGCGTTATAATTATCCAGTATAACTATAAGGAAGGAAGGTTCACGCATGGATGATCTATCAACTAGCATTCCAGTAGGTATTCACCTAGCCACTCATACGGTTCAAGACGGTGAGGCTTCCGATTACGTACTTGATGTTGAGGGCCAAATTGTCCAAATTGGGGAGACAATTTACTTACGGTACCGTGAACCCCAAGAAGATAATCAAGGCGAGCCAGTTCCCGTGACAATTAAGTTTTTGCCAAATGGCGATGTGTCGTTAACGCGAAATGGTGAAAATCGGTTGCGGATGCACTTTAGTGCTGGCAAGCGGATTCGAGCGACTTATCGCACCCCGTATGGCATTGTGCCAGTCGAAACGGTGACGCCACAATTGCGCGTTGGCTTCCATGAACGACCATTTGGCGGAGAGGCTGCAATTGATTATCAACTGTATGTTGGGCAACAATTATTAGGAAATTACGAGATTCGATTGCAATTTACGGTCTAATCGAGTATAGTTTTTAGTAGACTGTGGAAGGGACGTGCACCAGTTTGGAATTAAAAGTCTTTGAAGGCCAAAACAAAAACGAATTATCGATGATTGAAGTAGCTCACGCCATCTTAGCTGAACGTGGGGATGCCATGCCGTTTGTTGACTTAGCCAATGAGGTTCAGGCATACCTGGGCGATTCGGATAAGGAAATTCGCGAGCGGCTTTCTCAGTTCTATACTGATATGAACATTGATGGTAGTTTCATTTCGTTAGGTGATAACCTCTGGGGTTTACGGACCTGGTATCCATTCGAATCGATTGATGAAGCAACGATCGGTTCTGAAGAGGATGAGGATCATCCACGGACGAAGAAACGTAAGAAGGTTAACGCCTTCTTAGCTGACACGTCAGATGATGATGACGTGATCGACTACGATGATGACGATCCAGAAGATCAAGACGACGTTGACGTTGATGAAGACGACTTAGACGGCGACTATGATGAGGATGACGACGCTGAAGAAGATGACACTAAGGAACTTGGCAAGTACCAAGCTGACTTAGCTGACATCGATGATGGTAGCGACGCTGGTGAAGATGCTGCTGATGAGATGCCAGATGGTATCGAAGGGCAACTATCTGAATTTAGCGACGACGAATTCGGCGACGATGACGACGAGTCTGAAAACTAAATTTGATCATTAAATGAAAGCCCGCCAGGAGAGATTCTGGGGACTTTTTTTGTAGAGCGTAAAGAAAAGCGGTTAAGGAGTGGAGTATAAGGGCACCCAAGCGAAATTGGCTGGTTTTGGCCAA
>NZ_BBAD01000131.1 GCF_001311075.1 Secundilactobacillus similis DSM 23365 = JCM 2765 | reverse complement strand
AAGTTTCACAAACTCCGCGCACTTACGCTGGACACAATCGACAGCAAAAAGCCTCCACCATGTTACCACGGCAGAGGCTTTCAAAATCACTTAAATTTTATTCATTACTCTTCAACGCTTCAATCATATTCACCCGCTTCAACCGCCGATGAGTCACCAGCATCACGATCACCGTGAAAATAATCATGAGTACGGTGGCGACCACGTAGCCGGTCAAATGCAACGTCAACGGGAAAATCACCTGCGCCGTTGCAGCCTGTCGCATGATATACGCCGTCAGTAAATTCCCCACGCCGTAACCAACCACAATGCCCATCAACGTTAACACAATGTTTTCCCGAACGATGTACATCGTCACTTCACCATCATAAAAGCCAAGCACCTTAATCGTCGACAACTCGCGAATCCGTTCCGACACGTTGATATTGGTCAGGTTGTAGAGTACCACGAAGGACAAGATTCCCGATAACAGGATAAAAATCAGGATAATTGGGTTTAACGATTGCGACATTGTGGCAACCGTTTTTTGTTGATCCGCAGTGTAACTTGCGCCCAGCGCATCACCGTTGTTCAGCAACTGGTGTGCTAACCGATTACGCTGTTTGCTGGTTTGGGAACGTAACTGGACTAGCAATGTGTTATACGCAGGTTTTTCTCCCAGCATTTGCCGATAACTGGCCGCACTTAGGTACATGAAGTGACCCATGTAGTTCGCCGTGATTGCGGCAACCTTGGCATGACCTTTATGACCATCCGTTGTCGTCACTTGGACCCGATCGCCCACCTTGGCGTGCAGTAATGTCGCCATTTTTTCAGTCAAGACAACGCCACTTTTAGCAAGCTTAAACGGTTTGCCCGTCTTAGCATTTAGCAACGACACATACCGCCAAAGCTGTTGGCGATTCTCCGGTACATAGAGGTTCACGTCCGCCACCTTCTGGCCGTGCGCGCGAACATCGCCCACGTCCCCGGCCACGGTGATGTGACTGTGATACTGATCATTATGATTTAAAATCATGTCAGCCTTATCCTGATGGCCGGCCTGCTTCAAGCGAACGGTTGCTTGATAGTGCAACACATCATGATACTGCTTGGTGCCGCTCGCACTGATTGAATTTTGAATCCCAAAGCCCGTCAAAATCAGCGCGGTACCACCAGCGATACCGATGATCGTCATCAGCATCCGCGACTTAAACCGGAAGAGGTTACGATAACTCACTTTCCGGTTAAAACTCATCCGTTGCCAGAGCGGTGTGATCCGCTCCAGCAAGATGCGCTTTGCAGATTTCGGTGCTTTCGGTCGCATCAACGCCGCCGGTCCTTCAGCTAACTCTCGCCAAACCACGATTCCGGCAGCGCCAACGGTGGCTAATAGCGCGAAGATCAGCGCTAACCCAATCACACCCCACTGCAAGCCAACGACCCACTTTAACGGAATGTAGCCTGATACAACGCCAGAACTAACCGTGGTAACGTCAAATTCCCAATCAACGCGCCCAAAACCGTCCCAGAAACGCCAGCCAGTAAGGCATAGCCTAAATAATTTCGAGCAATCAACCACTTGCCATACCCCAACGCCTTAAACGTCCCAATTTGGCCCCGGGCTTCTTCCACCATCCGGGTGATCGTCGTAAAGGTGATCAAAGCCGCAATCAAGAAGAAGAACACGGGAAAGACGTTCGCAATGGCAGCGATTCGTTCCGAACTTTCGCCATAGGCTTCAAACCCCGGCAGGTCATCACGATCCTGCCAGGTGTAAGTTGTCTGAGTAGCGGCCAAGAGTTGTTTCTTGGCTGCCGTTAGCTTTGCTTGCTGTGTCGTTAACGTTGTCTGTTGAGCAGCCAACATTGCCGAGTCACCCTGCTTGGCAGCTTGCTTTAGTTGCTGTTTGGCTTGGGTTAATTGCCGTTGTTGGCGTTTAAGTTGCGTTAAGGTCGACCCTTGTAACGCAGCAGTTCGCGCCTTCGCACGGGATTTGAACACCCGCTTTAATGCCGTTACCTTCTGATCGATTCGGTTTTGATACTGATCCGTAAAGGTATTTGACGTCTGCAGGCCCTTAAACCGCACGTTAAGCAACGTTGCGACCTTCAGCTTTAACTGTTGCGCCGGTACGTAGGCAAAATACCGCACCGTCCCGTCACCAACATTGGCCGAGCCCCGACTCTCATTATCAATGTACATTGGTGAGTCCGCAAACCCAACGATCCGATAACTGCGCTGGCCTAACTTGGCGGACTTTGCGAACGTATAGGTGTCGCCTAACCGATAGCCGTAATCCGTCTTAGCCCGCTGATCGAGCACGATTTGATTCGCCGTTCGTGGCAAATACCCGCTGCGCAACGTTAATTGATTCTGCTGTTGGCGTGCCTGATAGCCATAAAGAGCCACGGCGGACGCTTCTTTGCCGCCCACCACGTATTTAAACTTAACCGCTTCAGCTTGGCACCCGCTACTTTTTCAGCAGTGGTGACATCTTTTGACGTAAAGCCGGTCGTTGAAAGTACCTGAACGTCACTCAAGTGGGCATCGTTCACGGTCTTAGTCGCTGACTCGTTTAACGCCGGCCCGGCCGCCTTAACGCCGACAAAAATCAGAACCCCCAGCATAATGATCAAAATAATTGCGATCAGCCGCCCTTTTGACCGGGACGTTTCTCGCCACATATTCTTCGTTAATGGTTTCATCATCGACGCCCCTACCACTCAATGTCTTCGATGGGCGTTGGGTTAGGGTTGTCCTTGACCTCACGAACCTTGGCATCGTTAATGTAGATGACGCGGTCTGCCATTTGGCTAATGCCGCGTTGTGGGTGATGATCAGCACGGTTTTGTTTTCCTGACGGCTGGCCGTTTCGAGTAACTTAAGAACCTGTTTCCCGGTTTGGTAGTCCAGCGCACCGGTTGGTTCATCACATAGAAGCAACTTTGGATTCTTCGCCAAAGCTCTGGCAATCGCTACTCGCTGTTGTTCCCCACCGGATAGTTGAGACGGAAAATTATCTAACCGGTCTTGTAGCCCGACCTGATTCAACACCTCAGTCGCATCCAAGGCATCCGCCACGATTGACGACGCCAACTCCACGTTTTCCTTAGTCGTCAGGTTAGGAATCAAGTTATAAAACTGAAAAACAAAGCCAACGTCTTCGCGCCGATACGTCGTCATTTGGCGGTCGTTAAACTGCGCAATGTCAACGCCATCGATCACCACTTCACCGGAACTTGGTGAGTCCATCCCGCCCAAAATGTTGAGCACGGTCGATTTACCGGCCCCACTTGGTCCTAAGATCACCGTTAACTGTCCCTGTTCTGCTTCAAACGATACATCGTGATTCGCAATAATTTCGGTTTCACCCATTTGGTAACGTTTATATTCGTGTTTTACTTCTATGTAGGCCACTTGCTTACCTCCACTCTCTAATTGACCCGCGCAATCCAGTCTGATACTAGTTTAGCATGTAACCGCCAACATGCGCACCCTAGTTTTATGTGAATAGACCGGTTGCTTGCTTAGAGTTCGCTCTAGGTTTAAGATGAAAGCACGATTTAACTACAGGAGGTTTCCCATGCCCTACTCAATTGGCCAAGTGGCCGAAAAAACTGGTTTAACTAGCTACACCTTGCGTTACTACGACCGTGAAGGCCTCATGCCCTTTGTTCACCGTAGTCCTGCTGGCCGCCGGGAGTTCACCGATGACGACCTTGATTTTATCGATCTGATTACCTGCCTGAAAGCAACGGGGATGCAGCTTGCTGAGATTCGCAAATTTGTGGAACTCGCCATGCAGGGCGACGCCACGTTAGAGACCCGGCTCGCCATCTTCAAGCAACAACAAATCGCCGTCAAAAAACAAATCGCCCAGGCTGAAAAATGCCTCGATAAACTCGACTACAAAGTTCGCTTCTACACCGCCGCTTGTGACGCGGGGACGGAAGCCGCCGTTTCGGGCAACTGTGAGATTCCTGGTGCCCCGATTGTGATCGACGAATCGTTACGGGTAAAAAAGAGCGTCAAGCAAAGTAGCTAACAGCCATAACCGACATCAATCTCAAAAAAATGCAGCAAGTGAATCGACCAATCTGGCCATTCACTTGCTGCATTTTAGTATCTCGTCATTTCATTAACATTAAGGTAACGTGTTCCCCGCTGCCAAGTAAACGTCGTACCATTCCTGCTTCGTCAAGGCAACGTCTGCCCCGGCAATGCTTTCTTGGAGGTGTTGCACGTTCATTGAACCCAAGATCACCTGCATGTTAGCCGGGTGACGGAGGATCCAAGCAGTCGCAATGGCGTTCTTCGTGACACCCTTAGCGTCTGCTAATTCTTGAAGTTTCGCGTTGAGTTCTGGGAACTTCGGGTTGTCGATGAATGGGCCTTCAAACATGCCGTATTGGTATGGTGACCAAGCCTGAATCGTCATCTTGTGCAACCGTGAGTATTCCAAAATCTCACCATCGTGGTTCACACTGCCAGCATCACTCATGTTGGTGTGTAAACCAAAATCGACTGGGCCACTGTGCATGACCCCAAATTGAAGTTGGTTGACCATCAGCCGTTGGCTCACGGCAGACTGTACCAGTTCAACCTGCATTGGGTTAAAGTTTGAGACCCCAAAGTGCCGAACCTTACCAGCTGCTTGCAGTTCATCAAACGCCGCGGCAATTTGGTCGGGTTCCATCAACGCATCTGGCCGGTGAAGTAAGAAGAAGTCCAGATAGTCAATTTGCATCCGCTTCAAAATACCGTCCACGGCTTCGATCAAATGGTCCTTTGAAAAGTCGTAACGTTGCCCGAAAACCGTTTCACCCTCACTCTTGTTAGGATCTAAAATGATCCCGCCCTTTGATTGGATAATCAAATCGTTTCGGTTGATACCTGAACGCTTTAAAGCTTCCCCAAAAGTTTCTTCTGAGCGGCCAACGCCGTAGATGTCAGCAGAATCAATGAAGTTAACCCCGTTACCAACAACGTTTTCCAACACCGTCGTTGCATCAGCGGTGTTCAACCGCACCATCCGCATGATACCTAACGCAACAGCAGATGCACTGAGCGCCGTATCGCCAAGTTGTACTGATTTCATAACTTTCAACCTCCTAATGGTTCTAGTATATGAGTTAGAGTAGGCTCTAAGTCAAGGCCAATACTTTAAGTTTTTTACTTACGCTTGTGTCCAGCGTAAGTGTGCGAAGTTTGTGAAAATTGGCTTCGTTGGCGCGTTAATCATGGATGATATTGTGGGCACAACCGGTCGGTCAGAAAATTTGGGCTGGAACGCCGTGGGCACGATTCTGAGCCGAAAAACACGTCTCAGAATTCGGCCTTTCACTAAGCTGGAAGTTCACCAGCTAAGTGAAATTTCACGGCC
>NZ_BBAD01000130.1 GCF_001311075.1 Secundilactobacillus similis DSM 23365 = JCM 2765 | reverse complement strand
CCGGCGGCATCCTTCCACTATATAAAATCAGAATCACTGAATTTCACAAACTAAACATGCTTACGCTGGACACAAGCGAATCCAAAAAATGACGCCTAAGCGTCATTTTTTGTAGTCGCAATAGTCACGTATATTAAAGTTCCGCAGCTAAAGCCTCAAATTGATCCAGTCGCCGTTCAAACTCTGCAAAGGCGCTATCAAGGTAGTCAGTTTGCGTCATATCAACACCGGCACGTTTCATGACGTCGATTGGGTCAGCCGAACTCCCAGACTTTAGGTAGTTCAGGTAAGCCTCGCGTTTTGCATCGTCGCCTGAATTAATGCCACTTGCTAACGTGTTTGCAGCTGCAAAACCTGTTGCGTACTGGTAAACGTAGTAGTTGTAGTAGAAATGTGGAATTCTAGACCACTCATCCGCAATTTCAGGATCCGAGATCACCGCGTCACCGTAGTAATGCTGATTCAATTTTAGATAGGCACTGCTTAAGGCATCCGCAGTCAACGGTTCACCAGCTGCGTCTTGTTCATGGAGCCATTGTTCAAACTCCGCAAACTGGGTCTGCCGGAACACGGTTCCCTTAAATCCATCCAGATAATGGTTCAATACGAAAGCTTGAACCCGCTTATCCGAATACGTCTTCAACAGGTAATCAGTCAGTAGGTTTTCGTTAGTTGTTGACGCAATCTCGGCAACAAAAATTGAATAATCGCCATACTGATAAGGTTGGTTGTGAGTGGTGTAGTAACTGTGCATACTGTGACCCATCTCGTGAACTAGCGTAAAGAGACTTTCTAAGTTATCCTGCCAGTTCAGCAACATGTAGGGCGCGGTATCATACATGCCGCCAGAATAAGCCCCGGACCGCTTCCCCTTATTTTCAACCACGTCGATCCACCGTGAATCAAAGGCCGTTTGAACGTGACTGAGATAGTCTGGGCCAAGAACGGCGAGCGCTTTTAACGCCTCAGCTTTGGCCGTTTCAAAGGTATAACTTAGCTGTGGTTCACCCGTAATTGGCGTATAGAGGTCATACATATGCAATTCCGGTAATTGTAAGATTTTCTTCCGGAGCGCAACATAGCGGTGTAGTAATGGCAAATGCGCATTAACACTCGTTACCAGTGCATCGTAAACGGCAACTGGAATATGGTTGCGATTGAGTGCCGCTTGTCGAGCCGAGTCGTAGTGGTGAACACTAGCATCAAAATTATGAGTTTTAACGTTCCCTGCTAGCGTTGAAGCAAGCGTATGGATAAATTGATGGTAAGTTGAATAAAGCTGCTTAAACGCCATTTTTCGAACTTCTGGTTGGGTCGATTGAATCAACTGATCGTAGACCCCTTGTGATAATTGCACTGTTTGACCATCGTCATCAGTCACAATTGGAAATTCTAAATCCGCATCGTTTAACATGCTAAAGGTGTTACTTGATGCGCCTAACGCATCACTTGCTTGCGCTAATAATTGCTCGGCTGCTGGTGTTAAAACGTGGGCGCGTTGACTGGTCACACTTTCAATGTAGTGTGCATACGGTTTTAATTCCGAGCTATCCGTTAACCACTGCTTTAAAGTGGTTTCATCTACTGCCATCAATTCCGGTTCAAACCAGGCGAGTTGGCTTTGAAGTCGGGTCATCAAGCTTTGCGTTCGACCACTCAGTGCTTGATTATCAGCATCCCCGGTATCTTGATCGTGCTTCAATGAGGCGTAAACGTACACCTTTTCGGCCCGGCGAATCACCGCCATCATTGTTTCAATGACTGCCGCCAACTGTTTGGGACCTTGTTCAAGTTGCCCCTGTAAGTCAGCTAAACCCTTAATTGCGTCGTCAATGGCCTTAAATTCATCGTTAAATGCCGTTAAATCTGAAAAAATGGGGGTTAAATCCCAGGTTAATGCCGGTGCTACTTCAGCACGCGTTGGTAATTGTTTGATCTCATCTGCCAACACAGTCACTTCCTTATCAATTATTCGTGAATACTTAGCTTACCACAGGTTCACCGTGGGTTGGCAACGAATTGCCACCGCTGATTGGGTAACCGTTTCAAACAACCGGTCTGTTCGAGTAACGTCAATAACGTAGCTAGCTGTTGCCGTTGCCCTCGCTGAATCGTTTCGTCAGAACACTGAATGAGACACGCTGGTCGCATGAGCGCTGCTGCCTGTTCTGCCCACTCCTGCCACTGCGCAAGTGTCACAACCGTTAATAGCGCTTTTTCCTGCAATCTTAAAATGACGAAATACCGCCATAAGCAACTCGCATCCAACCAAACCGGCACCGAATCTGGTGCTGAAAAGCAAACGTCCGGCATTGCCTGCAGTAATCCGTGATGCTGGTAGCAGTATTCTTGCCACTTTAACGTTCTGGCGTGCTTGTATAATAGCTGACCGCTCAATCGTTGTCGAAAGTCTTGACTCGTTCGTCGTTTAATTGGCTGAACCTTTTCGATCACCTGATGATGACGCAACCGGGTATAACTCAGCTGTCCCCAAAAATCGACCGAATCTCAGCCCAAATTTCAAGTTCACCCGTTGTCGTGCACCAAAAGAGGAGGTGCCACCCGTATTTGTCAGAATAGCGTAAGAATTTATCCATTTGACCCAGTTTAGTTAGCTTGAGGCGGTAGGTATCCCCTAATATCCAACAGGGCTCGATGGCTAGCTGCCGGTACCCGCGATTACGTGCATCAAGCTGGGCAATCGTAATCGGCGAACACTGATATTCAATTGCGATTCGCCGCATCGAAGTGGTCAGTAGTAAGTCTGGTCGTTGCTCGATCACTGGCAGATAAGGTTCCAATTCAACCTGCGTTGGCTCACAGTATGCCGCTAGCTGCCACTTACCAGTTAGATGGGCATCCGTCTCCCCTTCAGCAAATAACTGACAATTCGTCTTCGCACGGTGAGCAAAGTGCGCAATGACCTTTAAGCCCCGTTTTAAAATCACCGGCGCCTGACATCCCGGACAAAAATAAGCCGCGCTGCGTTCAGCAGTCGTTGCGACTGTCAAAGTTGCGGTTTGATCGTTTGCCGTCAACATGACGTCACCTCCTTGGCTTTAACTACGCGTAACAGGTTTCGTTAGTTTTAAATCACAAAAAAAGCCCTCAAGGTTTCCCCTGAGGACCGTTATTAGTCACTTAACTAATCAAAATACCGCCGGGTTAATTCTAACGCCGTGCGATCCATAATCTTTTTACCGTGCTCGTCCAAGACATCAGCTGTAATCTGTGTCTTTTCAGCGTATTCATAGGCAACTGCCAGTTCATCCTTAATCGTTTCGGGTGACGTTTCATTAACCCGGAAAACGAGTTCCAAGTAGTAAGTATCCTTATAGTGGTACAAACTAGACGTCACTTCGGATAAGTGAAGCGCGTTGGCAATCGAAATCAAATCGTCAAACTCACGGAGCTTCATCACCGTTGTGTGTAATGGTGCGCCCTGTGTCGTTGTCGCATTCGTAGGTGTCGTTGCTTGATCATCACTATCAGTATCAGTCTGCATCAACTGTTGCTTTAAGAAGTCTGGTACTTCTTCCTTAATTGACTGAATCTGATTCGTGTCTTGATCGTCATCACCTTCAAGGACATCGTCATCGTCCATGCCGCTCTTGCTAATAAATAACTCCAGGCCGTTCCGGTTAGGCAACACCTGAAAGGTAACTGCATCCGTTTCCTGAAATTGATGATCAGCGTCGACTTCTTCCAAAATACTATAGAAGAAGTTTTCAATTTGCTTGTGGTTACCAAGCAGATCAAGGACGGTAATCCCCCGTTGGGTTAAATCATCGTTACCGATTAACACGCGAATTGTATTCTCGTTAATTCTTTCCATTTCCATGACCCAACACCTCTTTCTGCCGTACCAAAATAGACCCATCTTTAATTCTAGAGAATTTTAGGCGTTTGTAAAGTATCTGGCTTGAATTCTTTTGATAATCAGGATATTTTAACACTCATCTGATTGTGTACTCCGGCGTTTGTGGCAGAAATCGATCACTGGATATGAACTGCAAACAAACCCCACAGTAAATAACTGTAGTATAGCAATCACGGGCAGTCTGCGTCAAGTCATCCTCCCCGAAACATCACCGGTAATTGTGTGATACGCATCGGTGAGCACATCAAGTTTGAACGTCTCGATTTACCCAGAACCCAAGTCCATTATCACATCTATGTCCTAAACCTAAAACTGTCACCGACTCCAACCAGGGAATCTGTGACACGACTGCATTTGAACTAACCGGCCACGCTAACCAACGTCGGCCCGTCGTTTTGCTTTTTCTAGCTCTAATACTCGGATGTGTCGAGGGAGAAAGCGGCGAATCTCATCTTCATTAAACCCGACCTGCAATCGTTTATCATCAAAAATAATCGGTCGTCGAAGAAGTCCTGGTCGTGCTGTAATCATCTCAACCAGTTGGTTAAACGAAAGGTCATCGATATTAACGGCCAATTGGTGATAGTCCTTTGATCGTTTTGAAATAATGTCTTCGGTTCCGTTCTCGGTCAGCCGTAAAATCCATTTGAGCTGCTTCGTACTCGGTGCTTGAACAAAGATGTTTTGTTCAACGAAGTCAACTTCGTGTTGTTTCAACCACTGTTTGGCTTTCCGACATGACGTACAACTAGGCGACGTGAATAGTGTGACTGTCATAGCACCAACCTCCAAACTTATAAAAACAATTAGGTATTTTGTTAACTTTAGTATACCGAATTCTACCTCATTTGGGAATGGTCTTCACTAAAAGGTCACGAACTTCTCCGCTTTTCGTCACATTTAGATGTCAAATGTATGATGCAACGTGGCTCGCAAAACCGGAATGGTTCCCGCGGTTTGCTGGGCTTGGCTAACTAATTCGTCAAGGTCACCCTGCTGTGGCAAATGCGTCAGCACCAGTTGCGCAACGCCGGCATCCTTGGCCAATTGTCCCGACTCTCCGGCGGTCAAATGCCACTTGATACCAGCATGGTCGTTAAAGAAATTGGTATCCGTCAGTAGTAGATCAGCTGATTTTGCGAAGGGCACCAGTTCAGAAATTGCCGCCGTATCAGCGGTAAATACGAGCACTTGTTTCGTGGCACGTTCCGTAATCCGCATAGCATAGGCGGGTACCGGGTGCTTCGTTTGTAGGAACGTCACGTCAAACGGCCCCACGGTCAATTGATTGCCTGGCAAATATCCGTGACCAACTGTTGCGTGTGGCCAGGTCAAACTCCCAAACTGAAGTGGATCTGAGGTTGGCCCGTAAATGGGTAGCGTTTCAACGTTTGGCCGTTCCTCATGTAACTGCCAATAATACTGTAAGACCCCTAAGTCGGCAACGTGATCGTGGTGGTAATGCGATACAAGCACGGCATCAAGCATTAATGGATCCATAAGTTGTTCCAGCTCAATAACGACCCCACTCCCG
>NZ_BBAD01000129.1 GCF_001311075.1 Secundilactobacillus similis DSM 23365 = JCM 2765 | reverse complement strand
AGGATCGCTGCACTTCACAAACTGAAGATGCTTACGCTGGACACAAGCGTAACTAACAACGTCAAAAAAGGCCAATCGAGCACGATTGGCCTATGATGCGACTCCCTATGGATAATGTAACGCAAACGCTTGAATTTGTCACGTGCATTTGACTAATTCGGGAAACTGACAGTTCCGCTTAACTGGTCATCAATAGTGGCTGAACTTGATCGCGAATCTGCATCGCTTTTTCAAAATCATCCGTGAAGATGCCGGTCACTCCCCGTTTGAACATGCTCGTTATCTGGTACCGGCTATTGACCGTCCAGATGCGCTCGGCAAATTGGCCAACTGGCTGATAGTGATTGAGGTGAAGGCCACTCAACTGATGCTGCCGAATAAACAATTCCGGGTCAAGCATCACGTGATCCGCTAAAAAACAGTAATTTTGACTAGGCGCAATGAGTCTCGCCGTTTGCAACGTTGCCAGATGAAACGATGAAAAGATCACCTCCTGGATCAGGTCCGCCCGCATTACCTTGTCTAAAACCAAGGCCTCAATTCCCGGATACTGGACCTTATCCGTCTTAAATTCCAAGTTCAAACACACATCCTGACCCCCGACTAACGCCATAAAGTCATCCAACGTTGGGATCAACTCGCCGTTCTCCAACTGAAACTGCTTTAACTGGGCATACGTGAAATCCGTTAACCGCCCCATCCCAGTCGTCGTCCGATCAAGTCGTTCATCATGCATAATCACTGGTACTTGATCTCGCGTGAGTTGAACGTCAAACTCCAGTCCCTCAACACCGTTCTCAATGGCGTAACGAAACCCGGCCAATGAATTCTCGGGAAACTGCGTTGGAATACCGCGATGCCCAAAAATTAAAGTTTTCAATGATCTGCCTCCTACTTACTGTCCGTACCGGTTTGCCCGGTTGGTGTTCGCCAGAAACTGATTCATGCTCAATTGCGCTGTCTTTAACGCTTTATCGATATCGCCACCGTTATAAATTTGCGACATCGCCGTTTGCGTATACGCCCGTTCTTGAATCAACCCTTCCATAAAGATGCCAGAATTAGCGCGATTAGCCTTCGCCCGGGCTAATTGTTGACTTGGCACTTGAGCCGCCGGGTATTTGGCATACAACGCTTTTAAAACTGGTTCTCTTTGAGAATTTCGGTTTAGGGCCAGATAGCCGGTTGCTTTTTGCCACTGCGCCTGAGCCTTGGGCGTCATCACCGACTTGATAAACGCCCAGGCCCCACGTTGAACCGCTTTCGGTTGGCTGTTAGAGATCCATAATGAGGCACCCCCAATCGAGACACCGTTGCCCGTTTGACCGTCCGCATGCGGATAGTAGGTGATTCCCAATTGATCCTTGGTTCCCGCTAGTAATTGACTGATATAAGCTGATGACTGAATGAAGATGCCCAGTTTACCAGCGAGAAAGGCTGCGATTTCATTAGACTCAGCTTGTGATCCCGCACCAAAATCGATAAAGTCCCCGGCTTTGATATTGTCACGAACCCATGCCATCGCGTCCCGACTCGTCTTAGAAGTCATGTTAACACTCGTTGGAAAACCCGTTCGACCATTATCATGATTGGCCATCGTCGTATCGCCATTGGCTAAAAACTGTTCAAACAGCCAGCCATACGCTTCCACGGTGAGGCCTTTCACTTTACCGTGAGACTTTTGACTAATCGCTTTAGCAACCCGAGTAATATCACTGTATGAAGGATTGACTGGTGGTGCCTTGATTCCCAGTCGTTTCAGCAACGAGGCGTTATAGTATAGCACCGGCTGAGACGTATTGAATGGCATTGAAATCTGTCGCCCACCCTGAGAATAAAAGGCCCGCGCCACCGGTGAGATTTGGCTCACATCGTAATGGTCTTCATCAATGAATTGTTGTACCGGTGTCGCAACCTTTGCATGGTACAACTGACTCGTTGACACATCCATTGATTGGAAAACGGCGGGCGAGGCATCCGTTCCGTGCGTGTGGAGAATTTTTTGAACCGCCTCATTGTAGTTGCCTTCAAACTCTGGCACAACTTCGTACTTGGATTGACTCGCATTAAATGCTTTAACGTACTGATTTAACTGATCTTGCGCCGGTCCGGTCATTTCGTGCCAAAAGACAACCCTTGTCTTACTAGCTGCGTGTGAGGTCGTACAAGCACTTAGCGGAATGATCAGCAGCGTTAATAGTGCGCCTAGAACCCATAATCGCTTCACTTATCTCGCCCCCATTATTTAACTGAACCCTCGTTCAGACCCGCTTTGAAGTAATGTTGACCGATGAACAGCACGATCAACGTGGGAATCACAACGATTGCAGCGCTGGCTTGAATCATGCCCCAGTTGTTGAAACTTTCTTGCCCCTGCAATTGTCGAAGACCATCTTGAACCGGTCGAAATCGGTCACTAAACGTGGTCAACATCGGCCACAAGTACTGGTTCCAACTCCCAAGAAAACTATAGGCTGCCAGCGTGAGTAAGCTGATTCGGGTATAAGGCAGCGCAATTTGCCAAAAAAACTGCCAGTGCGAGAGTCCTTCGATATCCGCTGCTTCTTTTAACTCCATTGGTACCTGCATGAATGCCTGCCGCATCATAAACGTTCCAAAGGCCGCCGTTAAAAATGGCACGACCATCACCGCGTAATGGTTGAGTAACCCCATCTGCCGAACTGTCGCAAAGTTTGGGATCACCTCGGCTTCGAATGGGAGCATCATCGTGATCAAAAAGAGTGCGAAAAGCTGTTTGCGGTATTTAAACTGTAAAAACACAAACGCGTACGCGGACATTGAGCACAGCAATAATTGACATCCCATCGTTAGGGTCGAAATCACGAGGCTGTTTAACAAATACCGTAAAATCGGGGTCGTCGTCATGGCAGCAACATAGTTATCAAATGATAGGTGGTTGCTCCACAACGCCCCTTTGGAAATCTCAGCCGTTGGCAATAAACTCGTCCAAAGTCCCAGTAAAAACGGGCCAATGACGATCAACGCCAACACGCCTAAAATTGCATAGCGCCCCACGAGTTTCAACCGAGCACCATTTTGAGCTGGAACTGCAAGTTGATTGGCTGCCATTAATACGTCACCCGCTTTCCAAAGAGCTTAAACTGAATCAAAGTGATCACGGCAATGATCGCCGTTAAAATCACCGATTCCGTACTAGCTTGACCAACATTCCCATTCAAAAAGGCATCCTGATAAACCCGATACACTAATAGGTTCGTCGCGTTACTTGGCCCGCCAGCAGTCATGAGGTCAATCAGGCCAAAGCTTTTGAAGGCATCGATCAACGTCACCGTTGCGACAAAAAATAACGTTGGTGAAATCAGTGGTAAGGTCACCTTAAACAACTGGGTTCGGCCAGGTACCCCGGCAATGTCAGCCGCCTCGTAAAGCGAACTCGGTACCTGTTGCAATGCGCCAAATAAAATTAAGAACGTGAAGCCAAGGTTCATCCAAACCGTTGTCATGATCACAGCAAGCAGCGCATAGTGCGGATCAGCTAACCAGTTAATTTCCGGTAAGTGTAATGCCTGAGCAATTTGAGCAAACACCCCAACAGAGGGATTAAACGCAAATAACCAAAAAATAGCGGCTACGGATACCGAGATGCCCATGGTTGACGAAAATAACGTCTTAAAAAAACTGATACCCTTTAACTGCTGATTGGCCGTAACCGCCAGTACTAATCCCAAGCCAATCGTTAATCCCGTCACTGCTAAGACGTACAGCAACGTTGCACCTAAGCTTGACAGATAAGCAGGATCGGTCAATACCCCAACATAATTAGAAATACCGGTAAAAACGGTTGCTCGCCCATAAGTATCCGTTAGAAAAAAGCTCAGGTAAATCGTTTTGAGCATCGGCCAAAATACAAAGACGCTAAGCACCAACAATGATGGCCCTAAAAACAACACTGCATAACTTCGATCCGTCCATCGGCTTGTTTTGGTTGTGGCACTGACCGGTGCTAGCGGTTGGGCTGTGATGGTTGATTTTGATTTACCCCGCAGTAACTGCTGCATCGCGCTCACTCCCCTTTTCAACCAGCATCAAGTTCCCCGTCTTTTGTTCAAAAACGGTTAGTTCGCTGACACCCGTAATTCGAATCAAATCCCCCACCTTAATGAGTTGCGTATTATCGCTCACTAGTCGAACGGTTTGGTCATCACTTAACACTGCCGTTGCAACAACTTGATCACCCAAGTAGGCCACACTTTCAATTCGCGCATTCGCATTTCGAACCGTGACTTGGAACTGCAGTTGATTAGGCGAATGCCCACCGTCACCTCAGTCCCATCTTCAATTGGGCGTTCAATTGCGAAATCTAAGTCGGCGTTGATGAGTAAGTGTTGCTGCTGAACCGTTGCCGCCAATAAATTAATCTGTGGGGTGCCAAAAAAGCTCGCCACAAACTCGTTTTTAGGGCGTTGATACAGATTAAGCGGTGTATCGATCTGCTGAACTTGGCGATGCTTTAAAACCATCACCCGGTCCGCCATTGTCATTGCTTCAACTTGGTCATGGGTCACGTAGATAACGGTTAACCCCAGTTTACGTTGTAACTGCTTCAGCTCTATCCGCATCTTGGCCCGTAGTTGGGCATCCAAATTAGACAATGGTTCGTCCATTAGACAAATTTTGGCCTCACTGGCAATCGCGCGCGCTAACGCGACCCGTTGCCGTTGACCACCGGATAATGCTTTAGGTTTCCGGGTTCGAAACTCGGTTAAATTCACCATCTCTAACGCATAATTGACTCGTTCGGTAATCTCAGCCGGTGTTTGATGCCGAGCTTTCAATCCAAAACCAACGTTAGCTTCCACCGAAAGAAATGGAAATAAAGCGTAACTTTGAAATACCATTGAAAGTTGCCGGTCCTTAGGTGGTAACTTATTAGCGGGCTGATCATTGATCAATAAACGCCCCGCCGTAATTGATGTCAGCCCCGCAATCATTCGTAACAGGGTACTCTTACCACAACCCGAGGTCCCACGATTACAAAAAATTCGCCATCCTTCACCTCGACCGAGACATCGGTTAACACTGGCTGTTCGCTTTCTGGGTACGTCTTTTCCAAGCGTTCCAATCGAATTGCCATTCAGTTCAACACTCCTTCTTCAGGTACAGTCATTTTGTATCAAGCAACGACTACAGTTTACAAAGCGTTTGTGTCGATTCAGCGTTGACAGTGTATCGATATCGTAAAGGTTGCGTAAAAATTGTTTGAGCTGTCGCTTGTGTCCAGCGTAAGCATGTGTAGTTTGTGAAGTGATTCTGGTTTTCTATAGCGGGAGAATGCCGCGGGAGGCTCCGGCGCTATGCGAGGCTGGAACACAGTGGCCAGATAGGCTTCCAAGCTTCACTGGGTCGCGGGCCTACGAGCTAGGAATGGGCAAAAAGCGCCCAT
>NZ_BBAD01000128.1 GCF_001311075.1 Secundilactobacillus similis DSM 23365 = JCM 2765 | reverse complement strand
GAGCTCTCTGCTTCGTGGAGCACGTTTAGTCTCGAGGACAGGAAACAACATCAAATAACCAATACGTTAATCATCGAACTGGGCAGTGTTACTGCGATTATCTCACATATAATGTCCAGTTTTACGGAACACGTCTAACCCCTGAGGGCAACCCGCCGCTTTTTCCCCCCCACAAAAACCAATTGACGCCCAAACGAAACCATGGCATTATCAGAAGACATCTGACATAATTAAAAGGATTGCATTTCAACGAAGTGAGAGTGGGGTGGAAAACGTGAACGTGGTGTATCGGGTGCTTGGCCTAGCGAGTTTAGGGTTACTTTTAAGCGGTTGTCAGCCCGCGTCGCAGCATCAAGCACAGAGTCAAGACGATGATGCCAGTCAACCGATCGCAACGACTAACAGTGCGCGAAATCAAACTGAAAGCCAGTTGAAAGCCCAACGGCATGACTTGGACGGTGTGACGCTGCGGCGGTGGGTATTGCCGAATTTTCAGGCGACCATCCAGACAACGGATAAGTTAGTGCAACGGGCACGACGGCAACAAGCGCCGACCCGCCAGCTTCAGCGACGGTCAGCGCAGTTAAGTGCGAAACGCGCCGTTATTTTAAACAAGTTCGAAGGTTATCGCGGCCACAACATCAGTGTTGGCACAGCGGCGGTTTACGACTGTGACGAAGTGGCGCAAGTTGGCCGGCAAGTCATTCGAGCAGCGCAACAACACCGCTCACTGAAAGTGCCGCTACAGCACTACGCAACGGCGCGGCAGGACCTCTTAACGGATGTGAACCAGATCCAACGGCTGTTAAATTACGCTTAGATGCGGTATGTTAAGAATCAAGCGCCGCAAAGCACAACGCACGTGCTAGAATAGGAACAAACTAACTGGACAACGAGGGGGTTGCCAACTAATGGGTGTTATACGGATTCACAATTTACGGTTCCACACCTTTAACGGCGTGTTACCGGAGGAACGCAGAAATGGGCAACAATTAGCCATTGACGTGGCGCTGACGTACCCAATTGAAACGAAGGTTCACCATGATGACCTGAACGAAACCATCAGTTATGCGGATGTGCGGACGACCATCGATGCATTTGTACATAGCCATTCCTATAAACTGATCGAGTCATTGGCTAACGAACTACTGAGCACGTTGCTGGCGGAGTACCGGATGGCAACGCGGATCGAGTTGAAGATTCGCAAATACAGTGTGCCGATGCCCGGCATCTTTGACGACGTTGAAATTGAAGTGGCGGGTGACCAACGTGACTGAACGCGTCTATCTTAGTGTTGGGACGAACATGGGCGACCGACTGGCGCAGCTGCAACAAGCGTGGTGCGATTAGGGCAAACCACCGGTATCACCGTTGAAGCTGTATCATCGGTTTACGAAACCCAGCCCTGGGGAAAATTGGACCAGGCGAACTTCTACAATATCGCGGTGGCCCTAACGACAACGTTAGCCCCAGAAGCGTTATTAGCAGCACTGCACCAAGTTGAACAAGCTGGTCACCGAGAACGGCACGAACACTGGGGACCGCGGACGATCGACCTCGACATTGCATATTGGGGCGACCGTCAGATTCAAACGGCGAACCTCACCGTGCCGCATCCTCGCGCGGCTGAACGTAATTTTGTGCTGCTACCTATTCAAGAACTGACTGGTGATGATCCCGTCGTGGGCGACCAAGTGGCGCAAGCCTTGCGGGCGAACCGGGATTTAAGCTGGATTAAAAAAGTAAAGGGAGTCACGATCGATCATGAATGAAGCGAATCAAGCAAAAATAGAGCAAGCGGTTAAGCTCATTTTAGAGGCGGTTGGGGAAGACCCTGAACGCCAAGGATTATTGGAGACGCCAGCCCGGGTCGCCCGGATGTATGGCGAAGTTTTCTCGTCGGTGACCGCACCGGCATTTGATAACTACAAACTCTTTCCAGTCGATGAAACGACTGAAATGGTGTTGATCAAGGACATTCCCTTCTACTCAATGTGTGAACACCACCTGTTGCCGTTCTTTGGCACGGTACACGTGGCCTACATCCCCGACCACCAGCGGGTCATGGGGCTGAGTAAGATTCCCCGCTTAGTGGATTATTGCGCTAAGCGGCCCAATGTGCAGGAACGGTTGACGGTGAACATCGCTAAAGAACTTAACCGGATCTTGGACCCAAAGGGCGTTGCAATTTCAATCAGTGCCCGCCACATGTGCATGGAGATGCGCGGGGTTGAAAAGACCGGCAGTCAGACCGAAACCAGTTACTACACTGGCACGTTTAAAACGGATCACGAGTTGAAAGCAGAATTCCTACAACGCATTAACGGGTGATTAATTTGAATCAAGAACAGGTACATCAAGCTTATCAGCAGTTAATTGAACAGTTTAATCAAGCCCGGTTGGTCGGAGACACCAATCGGGTTCCGTTGTTAAAACGGCTAGTTGCGGCACTCGGCCACCCAGAACAGCACTACCACGTGATCCACATTGCGGGGACCAATGGCAAGGCTCAACGGGGGCCATGCTGGGGGCCATTTTGGAACAGCAGGGGTACCGCGTTGGCCGTTTTAGCAGTCCAGCCATCATCAACGATCGTGAACAGCTCCAAGTGAACCACCAGTGGATCAGCGAAGCCGCCTTTTTAGACGGATACGCCGAAATTCTGCCGGTGGTCCAGCGTTTAGGGTTAGCGGCAACGGATATCTCGATTTTTGAATGGCAGTTTTTGATTTGCCTGATTTGGTTTAAAAATGAAGGCGTGACCTACGCCATTTTGGAAGCGGGGTTGGGCGGCTTAACGGATGCCACCAATGCGATTAGTGCACCACAACTGACGGTGTTTACGAAAATTGCGTTGGATCATACCCAGATTCTGGGCGATACAATCACAAAAATTGCGACCCAGAAGTCGAAAATCATTAAACCTGGCACGGTGGCTGTGACGCTGGCAGATCAAGCGCCAGACGCGTTGACGGTCCTACAAAGGGAAGCTGACCAGCAAGGCGTTCGGTTGGTTGCACCGACTGCAACAATGACGATTGACCAGTTAACGCCAACTCACATGGTGATCACGGGTTACAGCGACCTGTTTGACTGGTCTCAGCTACAGTTGAACGTCACCGGTCAATTTCAGGCGCAGAACCTAGCGCTGGTTTTGACGGCGGTGGCGGTTTTGCGGCAACAACACGTTGTAATCAGTGATGATACGGTTCGAACCGGGTTGCAACAGATTCAACTCCCAGACCGATTGACTGAGGTAAAGCAAACGCCGTTAACGTTGGTCGATGTGGCGCATAATCCGGATGGGATGCGGGCACTGGTCAGCAGCTTGACGGCGATGGTGCCTGGCCAACACGTGATTTGGATCCTGGGCGTTTTGGCGGATAAAGCCGTTACAGAGATGCTGGAGACGTTGATTCCGACGGCGAAGCAGATCTTCACAGTGACGCCGGCTAATCCCCAGCGAGCATTGCCAGCGGCTGAACTGACCAAGCAGATTCAACAATTGGCGCCAACACTCAATGTGCAAACAATGTCCGATATGCCAACGGCGCTTGCGTCAGCCCAGCAAAATTGGACGAAAGCCGATATAATTGTCGTGAGTGGGTCGTTTTACGTGGCCCGAGAACTGGCAGCGATTGGAGCTGATTAGCGTGAACCAATGGTTAATTGCGTCAAATAACGCGTTTAAAACGCAAGACTTGATTGACTGCTTACGAATAGCTGGCCTTCAAGCGGTACCGTATACGACAGTGGTGCCGAAGCTGATTTTTCCAGCGGAAACGACAACCGGGTACTGCGAAAATGCGTTGCTGAAAGCCCGCTTTCTGGCGGCATTTACCGATCAAGGGGTCATTGCGGATGATAGCGGGCTGGAAGTTGCGGCACTGGCGGATCAACTCGGCGTGACAACCAAGCGTGATCTACAGGCCAATCGGCAGTTGAGTCCGAATCAAGCGATATTAGCGGCTTTAGCCGGCGAAACTGACCGGCAGGCGCTGATGATGAGTACGCTGGTGGCCATCGTGCCAAACCAGGCGCCGTTTATCGCAACGGGGCAGGTTGGCGGGACGATCACTGAAGCGAGTCGGGGGGATCAGAGTAGCGGTTTTGACCGTATTTTCCAACCGACTGGCCTGACGCAAACGTTAGCGGAATTGCCTGACTATCAACGATTACCGATGACACACCGGGGGCGGGCAGCCGCTGACCTGGTGGCCCAATTGAAAGGAGCAGATGTTCTTTAATGAAAATTCAAGACACGACTCACCAACTAAGCCAAGCGAGCGACTTCGCTAGCACGGCACTATTTCAATTAGCCCAAGACCAGGAGCGGATCGTTTTAACGGCCAGTGAATTAACTGAGGGACAACAAACCGCACTGAGTCAACGACTGCGGCAACTTGACGGCATCGTTCAATCTGCTGGACAGCAACTGACGGCGTTAGTGACGCTACCAGGACTGCGGTTGTTGACGGAACACTGGTCAACTTGGTTTCCGAATGACCCCCAGTTACAAGCAACGTTAGACGCCATTTTGGCTAGCTATACGTTAGACTGGCAAGCTGGTGCGCACACGTTCCATTTGCGCGACCAACCCATGGTTTACGGCATCATGAACATCACGCCGGATTCATTTTACGATGGCGGGCGCTACCAAACGATGGACGCGGTGTTAGCCACGTGGAAGACATGCTGACGGCGGGCGCGGACGTGATCGAAGTGAACGGCCAAACCACGCGGCCGGGCTACACTGAAATTACGCCGGAGCTGGAAATCGAACGCACGGTACCCTACATCGATGCCATCATGAAGCGGTTCCCCGAAGCGGTATTGGCTATCGATACCTACAAGGTGCCGGTGATGCAGGCCGCAATCGATGCTGGGGTGTCGATCATCAACGATGTGAACAGCTTTACGGATGACCCAGCGAAGTTAGCGCTGATGGCCAAGAGTAACGTGGGCTTGCTCACGATGCTCAACGGCCGCCAATTCGACTTCAAGGTCATGACGCCGGAAATGCACCAGTTCTTCGAAGATAACCTCAACGCCTTAACGGCAGCCGGCATCGACCGTAACCGAATCGCTATCGACCAGGGACTGGGTTACGCCGATACTAAAGTGAAAAATGACGACCAAGATTACGTCATCATGAACAACGTTGGTAAATTCAACGATCTTAACCGCCCAATGATGGTCGCTGTTTCAAGAAAGGGCTACATGGGCACCTTATTGAACATCCCAAAGGACCAACGACTCCCAATGACCTTAGTGAGTGAGACGGCTATGATTTTAAATGGCGGTCGGATCATCCGGGTACATGATGTGAAGGAGACTCGGCAGATGGTGACTTTGTTGAAGCGGATTGGGGAGGGGTATTGGTTGGTATAGAGTGCGGAGCAAAACGGTTTGAGAGCGGCGTGTAAGAGCAAAAAGGTGAAAGCCCCGGGCTT
>NZ_BBAD01000127.1 GCF_001311075.1 Secundilactobacillus similis DSM 23365 = JCM 2765 | reverse complement strand
ACTCCTTTAGAGAGTGCGATTGAAAAGCCTAACTCCATTTCAAGTTGACGTATAATTTCAATTCACGCACTCCTTTAGAGAGTGCGATATCACCAGAATCGCCATCACCATCGCTGGAATAGCCATTTCAATTCACGCACTCCTTTAGAGAGTGCGATCACGTCACAAACCGAATTAGATGGGTTAATGGTTATTTCAATTCACGCACTCCTTTAGAGAGTGCGATCGGTGACTTCAGTTCCCGTAGCGCCGGGCCATACTATTTCAATTCACGCACTCCTTTAGAGAGTGCGATTTACCGGTATCGTCAATCTGCACGTCTTCACCGGTATTTCAATTCACGCACTCCTTTAGAGAGTGCGATGGCACGTTAGACCAACGACACATTAAATGTCTGAATATTTCAATTCACGCACTCCTTTAGAGAGTGCGATATAGATGATTAAAACCGTTAGAGAGATACAAGGTATTTCAATTCACGCACTCCTTTAGAGAGTGCGATTCTATCCATGCTACGCTGTGGACGAATTGCGGGCTATTTCAATTCACGCACTCCTTTAGAGAGTGCGATAAGCCCACAACAGCTAGGAAATTGATAGCCATCGTATTTCAATTCACGCACTCCTTTAGAGAGTGCGATGCTGACTGACAGGCAGCTCTTAGACCAGCTAGAAACATTTCAATTCACGCACTCCTTTAGAGAGTGCGATCATCGACACCGCCTACTTGCACGATAACGCTGATATTTCAATTCACGCACTCCTTTAGAGAGTGCGATACTGGTTTACCAACCCGAGTGACGGTCCCACCATATTTCAATTCACGCACTCCTTTAGAGAGTGCGATCTGACGGTTCCGCCTATGTCAACGCTCGTGGGGCAATTTCAATTCACGCACTCCTTTAGAGAGTGCGATATCCTCATTCATTTTCTTGAATTTAGGCTCTAATTATTTCAATTCACGCACTCCTTTAGAGAGTGCGATTGGAGTTCTTATGATCTACATGGTGATGCTAATGCCATTTCAATTCACGCACTCCTTTAGAGAGTGCGATGCTTAATCAGTTCCAAGTTGAGTTCATAAATCACCTATTTCAATTCACGCACTCCTTTAGAGAGTGCGATGTTCGCCGGTTTCCCATCTTAATGGCTTATTTCCATTTCAATTCACGCACTCCTTTAGAGAGTGCGATTCAGGCACTCACGGTGTCGACAACACTCATAAATATTTCAATTCACGCACTCCTTTAGATAGTGCGATCCCAAGATATAGTATATCAGACGCTAGTTTAACTATATCTAGTGAGACGATTCAATATATAACAATCAACTAGTAAACAACCTGACAAAACTCACATAAATGTCAACTATTGCAGGTGCGAATCCCCCACAATAATTATGTGTACTAGAGGTCCGCACCTGCAATAATATTATTATTTGTCAATATGAACGACGTTATTTGGGTTGCTTTTTGGAAATTCTAAATTCTAATACCCACTAACAATGTCTCTTGTAACACCATTAACATCATTTAAATCTTCAATCGAAATCTTAACTTCATCAAATTTCCGTGCGCTCTCTGGAACTTCAACTTTTACGGATTCATGCAAAACATAAGGTGGTACCTTCCCTAGCATTGTGCTGTGCTCCCACCAGATTAGTTTCAGCACTGCCATTGATCCTTCTGGACGCGCAGATGAAGAATCATTTACGAACAATGTTGTTAATGCCTGCTTGAGATCTTCAGCATCTTCAACTGTGAAGCCGGTTTTCTGAGCCTGCTCAACATTAATAGACCCATTACATTGATAAATTGCAAACGGAACGGCAGCTTTTGTACCCATTGTATCGCTACCCTTACCTTCATCCTGTTCCAAATTAATTGACTTCGTGATTTGTTCTTCTTTAATTGTAACTGGCTCTGTTGTATAAGCAGCTTGCACAGACACAGGTCCACGAATACCAATTGAAACGCCATCAAGACCATCTTTAAGCTTCTTATTTGAAAACGGCATTACTTGTCCAAAAGCACGAACGTCCAACCAACTTGCGCACGAAGCTTGGATAAAAGCATCACGCCAATTGCTCTTCTTATCATTCTGTAACTTTATTGCTTCTAATACTTGATCACTCATCTTAACGCGATCTCTAATATTCATAACGCCATCTGTGATTCTTTCTTGCATTTGAACTAAAATCGATTTCCCCATATCTTGCCAACGATTACGAATTTTACGTTTAATTGCAACATCACTAATTTCACCATATCCATCCGCATTTACCCGTGGCCGATTTCCGTCTAAAGGATCGCCGTTTGGATTAGCATTTTTTACACCAATAACAATTGAAAATCGATTTTATGCTCTAATTTTGTCATTGTACTTATCCCTCCTGTGATTCATTCTTGGCATTCGATTTGGTTTTGCTATTTTCCTTATCAGCAACATGTTGCTGTGCAAAACCGGTTAAAAATCGCATACTTAATGGTTCATCGCTATTTCCATTACCTAACGCGTCAAGAATAGTGTTTACCTCATTTTCATAATAAGCTTGGCTCCCGCCAGATAGTGTGCCTAAATAGGATCTAACAACGCTCAAATAAATTCTCTTCCACGTTGTCCCTGGTTGTTCCGCGAAATTTGTCATAAATCTGTATGCCGTCGTTAACCGCTCAGATACATTATCATTTCTTTGCTGTTTTCTATATACTGCACTATTTTCAATTCGATCCGCAATTGCTAATAATCGACCAAATAGATATGAACGATCTGTTTCATTTCGATCTAGTCCCATGGTTCCCCCACCTTTCAAATGAACGTTATAGTGATATGCTGCAGTGTAGTTAAACAAATCGTTTTGCCACTGTTTCAATGAATCGTAACCTTGAGGATGAATTAATTTTCTAAATAGCGCTCGTAACAAATCTTCTGAAATAGCCTGTCCGTTAATAATGCTAATCATCAACTGACTTAATGCTCGTTTCAAAATAATATCCGCTCGTTGTCCGCCACGACCGTTGGTATAGGCACTTTGAACCAATCTTCGAGCACTTGGCGTCCAAACTGTTTGGGAATTGATTTGAAGGCTACAATTATTACCCCACATCTCCAGATTTTTCTTAAATGTGCCACCGACCATTGAATTATAATAGACCGTTGCCATTCGGCCAGTGGTTGCTGCATCTAAAAACATGGCATGAATAGTTCCGTTACCACTTAATTCATCTACATATCCCAATAACCTACTGTTATAGGACTGAGCAACCGCTTCACCTGTTTGAGGTTTATCTTCAATTTTTTTCTTTTTAACTAAAGACTGCAATAGGGCTGAACCACTGTAAACTGCACCTGTCGCTTTGGCTACTTTTTGATTTTCGTCAGATTCATCCGTCCAAAAAACAAAAACTCGAGTATCACTCTTCAACCCTTGACGTTGAATCAACCATTTCAATGCATGCGCCATTTTCTGCGATGATTCATATCCAGCGCTGTAAAATTCATCATCATGAAAGATTCCTCGGTAAGTAAAGTTGGCCGAATCATTAGCAGAAATTAGCTTAGCACCACTCGTAGCCGGATTGATATTTTTTTCATTTAATTTCGTGGTTGGTACCTTTTCTCCTGACAAGTAATCAATGTCAACAGGTTGTTCAACCGCTAATTTAGTTGCGTAAAAATCAATCCAAGATTGGAACATAGTTTGATCTTGCCAAATTACAGGTGCCTTTGGGTCTTGTTCCTTAACGTTAAACCGAACGAATAGATCCTTATCTTTTGAACTTAATTGTCCATTTTTCGCTAGTTCAATTTCACCGGCCTTAATCAGATCCTGCAACAATCTATTTTGTTGTTGATACTTAAAAACTGCCTGAATTTTAGGGTTCGTTTGAGCTGATTTTGCCCATTCACCTAATAATTTAATGTATAGTTCTCGAAAGACGGGTGCTTTTTTATCTGTCGGTGCATATTCTGCATAATCGCCAGCAACATACTTAATTTTATCTTGAAGTGGATGTGCTTCTGGTGCACTTGCCCTATTGGCCGATTTAATTGTCGCAGGAATTACAGTGGTGCTATCATCCTTGGAAACTTCACTCACCATAATAAACTCACCTTGGAGACTAAGTGTTACCTCTAATTGAACACCCACGGATACATGACTGGCTGGTAATAAAGTGTAAGGTTTATCAAAATTATCTAGTTCAAATTTACCAACCATACTTTGATTATTGTCATAGACTTTTACCAAATCCTGAAATATTGTCACTACTATTCACCTCCCTCCAACCGCGCCTCTAAATCGTTAACCGATTCAAACTGAGTTAAATCATGACCGCCAGTGTCTATGACCTTGCGAATTGGTCGTACGATTTGACAATCTTCCGGACGTTCAAACTCAATAATTCCTTTTCGCATGACGGGACGAGTAAATCTTGCCTCTAACATATCCCCTCCCGTTTCATTCGGATAGTTATAACCATGGAACATCAGTCCAAATGGAAAAGCAGTATTTTCATCATAATAACCAATGCCTTCACTAAAGTTAGTAGGTTTAACATATGCTTGGCATTCCCTGGTACCCAAAAATGTATCTCGACGTCCGCCCGCTTTAAGTGCTCGCTTAAAAATTGCCAAATGCTTTTTGTAATTACGGTCAGACGCTAAATCTTCACGCTGCAAATTCCATTCAATATGTGCTTGAACTTTGTATCTAACATTATACAAATAGGAATAATATGCGAGCGTGTTGTGATCCAATGCAAGTCGTTTATCGAGCGGACGAACTGCTTTGGAAGTAATTTGAATTTCATTCATCACTCTCAGTTTATCAATAACATATCGAATCGTCGGCTTCCAATATATGGACTCACATAAGCCAATTAGTGACTGATACGTTGGTATGTTATAGCTGAGTTTTTCCCCACCTCTAGACAGCGGGTCCGTGAACATGCTATTTTTCCCCCACACTTCAAATTCTACCGTGTTATTTTCGTATGACATAAAATACCTCCAATCTTAAAATCTTCTATTGTACCGTGTACTAGTTTTAAACAAATTTATTGTAACTCAATTTGTATCCGCTATCAATAAAAATAGATAGATTATTCTATTCAACTTAAAATTTTTTCATTATTCAGTGGTAAACACACTCAACATAGCAAAAAGGACTAGTTCTAAAATTAGAACTAGCCCTTTCACTGGGAACAGTAGCATTCCTATCTACGATTAACACAAGGTTAATGTTTTTTGGGAATGCCTGTTCCATCTACAATTCAGTAAACGGTCCAATAATTTCAATTCACGCATTCTCAAATGCGACACCACGCACTACCATATAATACGATTTAGCGAAGTGCTAACATCATACTATAATGCCTCAAAAATACTGAATACGCAACTATCGCTAGCGCAGTTAAACTAGTTCCTGTATTAAAAAAACCAATTCTCACAATATCAAAGGATCCTCAATATCCTGAACATCTTTCGTCCCTTCATGAATAATCTTAGATTGATAATGCTTTCCAAGATTATAAAACCGCAAGCTATCTCGATCCAAATAAATCAACAACAGCATCTAACTCTGCCCGCATTCTAGTAAACGCCAGAGTGT
>NZ_BBAD01000126.1 GCF_001311075.1 Secundilactobacillus similis DSM 23365 = JCM 2765 | reverse complement strand
ATTCAAAATTTAACCCTTTAATTTCAAAAAAAGTGCTATTCTGACCGAATCAGATTCTCGTCAGAATAGCACTTTTTTAGTCAATCAAGCTGTCTGTAATAGGCCCAACACCAACTGTAATTGAGGCCGCAACGCCGCTTTAATTGCCGGGGTCATTTCCCGGTTGTTACGAATCAATAACTCATCATAAATCACTTTTTGGTAAATCGAGGTGATCACCCGCGCTAATGGCCGGTACTGGGTTGCGTCAACCGGTAGAATGGTCGAAATCGTCTTAAACTGCGCGCTGATCATCGATACGAGGCTCTCTAGAACCTGCATCAACCAATCCGCCTGCTTATCAGACAGCAACATCCGCTCCCGGATCGTAATCATAAACGACTGATAACTAGCTTCATCTTGAAAGACCTGCCAAACTCGCTCAAAAACGGTCATTAGTCGATCTTCTAAGTCGCTAATCGTTTGACACCCCTCAAATGAAATCTGAACCTGATTCATCCGACTCATAATGCCGCGATAAACGATCGTATCTAAAATCTCATGTTTGCCATGGGGGAAGTAATAGTACAGCAACCCTTCAGCCGTACCCGCTTCTTTGTTGATTTTTCGGGTCGTTGTTGCTTCAAAGCCCTGCGTTGCAAACAGTTCTCGCGCAACCTTGATCATCTTTTCTTTTTGATGATCGCCCCTAGTTTCGTTCTTCGTCATTGACCTCACAACCTCACGTTTTCGGTTAACCTAAGTTTAATTCAAATCACGTTAATAATAAAGTCTAAATAGTCAAACTTTTGTTCAAGCTATTAAAAAAGGGCCGGTTACCGAAAATTGCTTTCCGGTGTCCACCCTTTTCATTTAACCTAACGTCAGAACGCTTGACTTACTGTCTGAACAATCAGGTAAACGTTCAACCCAACCAGAACAATTGCCGCGATCCACGCACAGTATTTGACCCAAGCCCGGTTCGCAAATTCACCCATGATCTTCTTGTTACTCGTGAAGAGTACCAGAGGAATGATGGCAAACGGTAACGCCACACTCAGGAAGACTTGTGAGAACGTCAGTAAGTTTTCAATTTTAGCTTCATTGCCGTGGTAGTAAACCGCGAAGGCCAGCACAGGCGCCACCGAAAGGATCCGAGTAACTAACCGTTGAGCCCACAATGGAATCCGTAAGCGAATGAACCCTTCCATGACGATTTGACCAGCCAACGTCCCGGTAATCGTGGAACTTTGACCTGAAGCTAACAGTGCAACAGCGAACAGCATACTCAACATTGGACTAGCAATTGCACCAACGACTTGGCTATCGCTCAAGGCGTTAAATAAATCAACGAAACGGCCCAATGAGCTATCAGTACCAAAGAACAAGGCTGCCCCTAAAATCAGTAACAAACTGTTCACGATGAACGCCAAGAACAATTGGATGTTCGAGTCGATCGTTGAGAACTTGATGGCTTTCTTAATCTCTGCTCGGTCTGAACGATCCAGTTGCCGCGTTTGTGAAATCGATGACCCCAAGTATAAATCATGAGGCATCACAGTTGCCCCAACGATCCCTAAGGTCAGGTAAAGCATCGAGTGGTTTGTCATAATGGCGCTCGTTGGGACATAACCATTAATGATCCCAGCAATACTTGGGTGAGAAAGTGCAACTTCGTAAGCGAAGACCAGCACGATCACGATCACCAGTGTTGCAACGATTCCTTCGATCTTCCGGAACCCTAACTTCATCAACAGCAATAAAATCAACACGTCAGCGGACGTAATGAGAATACCGACAATCAGTGGCATTCCGAATAATAGCTTTAACGCAATAGCGGATCCGATAATTTCAGCAACGTCGGTGGCCATGATTGCCAATTCCGAAACGACCCACAGGAAGATACCCATTCCCTTGGTCGTGCGTTCCCGCGTTAACTGTGCTAGATCCTTCCCCGTCACGATCCCTAACTTAGCGGACATGGCTTGCAGTAGCATCGCAATCAAACTTGAGATCAAAACCACTGCCAGTAACTTGTACTTAAACTGGGCACCACCAGCGATAGACGTAATCCAGTTACCTGGATCCATATACCCAACCGCAATCAGGACACCCGGACCAGTGTAGGCCATTAACGTCTTCCAAAATCCGGCGTTCTTAGGGACCCGCACACTCCCGTTAACTTCATCCAAACTCTTGCCGTCACCGCCAACACCTTGGACAAACTTAGCGTGCTTTTCAACATCAGCTTCTTTCATCAATAAGAACCTCTTTTCTATTGGCTTAGAAATTCGGTTGGTCCACGAAAGCTCAAAATTGATATAAGGTTAAGCAACTAACCGTTTAACGTCATATCAATTTTTCTTTCATTGATCCAAACATTCAAAGCAATTTAATTTAATTTTCAACCGGTAAGTTGAGCACCCGCTCAACTCGCCACAACATACTATACCACCCCGTTTTAAAAATACAAGCTTTTTATGGTGGTGTAAGCGCTATAAGTTGGATTATGTCGATTTGATTATTCGGATAGCCTAAACTCTCATGTGATTCCCATTCTTTGTAGCCTTAACGCGCAAAATCAGATTGGTCGTTTTACGTTGTTGAAAAATAGACTATACTGCTCATAGAAACGTAACTGATTGATGCTATCACTCACGAAAGAAGCTGATTTCAATCAAACATCAAATTCTCGTTGTTGAAGATGAAAAGGGCCTTCAACGACTACTGACCACCGAACTTTCCTTTGAAGGCTACGACGTTCTCATCGCCGGCGATGGCGAAACGGCCTTAGCAACCTTCAACGCTAATCAAACAACCCTTAACCTCATCTTATTAGACTGGATGATTCCTAAAATCGATGGCTTAGGGGTTCTTCGCCGAATTCGCCGTGTAGACGCCAAGTTACCAATCATCTTTCTCACCGCTCGTGACTTTAGTGGCGATAAAGTGGCTGGTCTCGATAGTGGCGCTGATGATTACATTACTAAACCCTTTGACATGGAAGAATTACTCGCCCGAATTCGGGTTATCTTTCGCCATCAGGCCCAACAGACAACGATTGACCCAACGTACCAATTAGGCCATTTAGTGCTTAATACGAAGGCACACCTCGTGACCTACCAAGATCAACAAATTGCGCTTACGCAGCGCGAGTATGCCTTGATGTTGTGCTTGATTCAACATCCAAATGAAACCCTCGATCGTGATGAAATTCTCGACATCGTTTGGGGCACCGATTTCGTTGGCCAAGCAAATATCGTTGACGTTTACGTCCGGCAACTCCGGCACAAGTTTCAGACCCTTCAATTTGCCGATTTTCAGATTGAAACGGTGCGCGGTGTCGGCTACTCCCTAACGGAGGTTGCCCATGACTAACGATCATCCCGCGCTCACTAACCGCTCACTTATTCGGCGGACATACATTCGAACGATTTTGATTACGGCCGTTTTAAGCCTGTTCATCACGCTAAGTGTGATTGCCGTCCTCTTGATTCAAAGTGGTACCAACACCGCTACCAAGATGACCGAGTCATTACAAGATACCTTCGTTCACCCAACGCCTAACACCGATGCCTGGCAAGCAACGAGTCAACAAGGACCCTCGACCACTTACGTCAAAATTCAGTATCGAAACGGAAATACGAATCGGCAGCACACCTTTTATTCTAAAAAGGCAGCCGCCTTTACCACCCAATCATCACACCAACTCACAGCTGGCATCACCTCCGTCAACGGTAGCGGTTGGTATTTTTATAAACGTCACCGCACCGCCCGAGCCACTTATCAGGTCTGGATCAAGGCAGATTATGCGCTGCAACAGCTCTACACCGTTATCATTGCAGTCTTGTTAGTCGTCGTTTTAAGCGCCAGCATTGGGACCTTTTTAATTGATTTGGCAGCCAAAAGGATCACGCAGCCGTTAGCGTCATTAACCAAAACCGCCAACCAACGGGTACAAGCTACGGACATCAGTGCTGCCCCGCTCCCAGTTCCCGCTGAACCCCTTGAAGCTCACCAACTTGCTGGTAGTTTTAACCAACTCCTCCGCGCCCTTAACGACCAAATGACGCGAGAAAAACGCTTTGTGGCGGACGCTTCTCACGAACTTCGAACCCCACTTGCAGTCATTCGCGGGTATATCAGCTTACTTCAGCGCCGTGGCAAACAACACCCCGAAGTATTCGATGAGGCCCTCTCTTTTTTGGATAGTGAATCCCTACGCTTGCAAGAACTTGTCGCCTCACTGCTGACGATCACCCGTAACGAACAGGCCATTTTAACCCTAGAACCAGTCAATCTGAGCAACCTGCTAACAACCGTTGTGACCAGTTATCAGCAACAAAGCCCGCAATCGATTACGACTCAGCTAGCGTCCGATTCCTGGATCAGCGGTCACCCAGATAGTCTCAAACAAATTACCCTAGCCTTACTCGATAACGCCCGCAAATACGCTGCTAACGCCACCGTCACCGTTAAAGCCCAGCAAATCGATCAACACATCGTGATGACCGTTGCTAACACCGGTCCCAATATTCCCGACGATGCCAAGCCCCACCTCTTCGATCGGTTTTACCGGGTTGATGAATCGCGTTCTAGTGATATTCCGGGTTCCGGGCTTGGTCTCGCCATTGTGAAGCAATTAGTCGACCAACACCACGCTCAAATCTCAGTAACGGATAACGTTCCAACCGGAGCGGTATTTAGCATCACCTTCGATCAACTTGATCCCCAATTCAAAAATGAAGAACCTTCATCAAACCTTCACTGACTCTAGATAGCGACTAAGGGCGTAACTGCTTATGATTAATGTAATCAATCAGTTACGTCCTTATTTGTCTCAACTGGAGGGAGATTATTATGACAGAAGAACTTACATCAACTCATCCTGTGCTCAACAAGGTGCCCGGGATCACCCTATTATTTTGGCTCACCAAGTTAATCAGTACCGGTCTCGGTGAATCCGTTTCAGATTTCTCAAGTCAAATTTTTGGTCAACAAAACGGCAACCTCGGCGAACTATTTACCGTTGCTTGGTCACTCGGTTTATTTGCTATTTTCCTCACCTTACAATTTCGGTCTGACCGCTACCGACCAGTTTATTACTGGTCTTCGGTTGCGTTACTCGCAGTTTTCGGAACTTTTTCTGCCGACACGTTTAAATCCATCACTGGGCTTCACTACATGGAAACGACGTTGATTTTCGGTGTACTGATGGTGATCAGTTTTGCGGCCTGGTACCTGACCACCCATGACCTTTCAATTCACCACATCACCACCGCTAAAAAAGAAGGCTTTTACTGGTTAACCGTTGCCTTTTCCTTTATGTTAGGGACCGCCGCTGGTGACTGGTTTGCGACCGCTCGCGTTGGTGGTTATAACGTCGACCCAACTGGCTTGGGCTTAGGCTTTCTTAACACTGGTTTAATTTTAGGTGCCGTCTTCGTTGCCCTAATTGCTTACAGAGTAGTTATGAAGCCCCAACAAAATTCCGTTGCTGAAATCACGACTTTTTGGTTAGCTTACATCTTAACTCGGCCAGTTGGTGCCAGCTTTGCTGACTACTTCGGCTATAACTTCCACAATGGGTTTCTTGGCAATCAAGGCATGTCCGTTATCTGGATCGTTTTATTCGCCATCTGCTTAGGCGTTACCATCGTTCGGCATTCACAAACGGTGAAATTAAGTGCTCATGTAAACTAAAGATTAACTTCCAATAGCTCGCTGTGCAATTGCGCAGCGGGCTATTTTGCTGTCGCTTGTGTCCAGCGTAAGCATGTTAAGTTTGTGAAGTGATTCTGGTTTTATATGGTGGGAGGATGCCGCGGGAGA
>NZ_BBAD01000125.1 GCF_001311075.1 Secundilactobacillus similis DSM 23365 = JCM 2765 | reverse complement strand
ACTGAGACCGCACTTTGGCTCAGGCCGGCCCCACAGCAGGAACCTGGCCGGATACCGGAATCGACAGTTTACACAAATAACCGCACTTCACAAACTAAACAGCAGAATGCTTACGCTGGACACAAGCGAAAAGCGAGCTCAACATTCTATTCAGAATGCTGAACTCGCTTTTGAAGTTACGCATGTTATTCAACGACAACCTTCATCCCTTCTGGAATGTGGGTGTAGAACCACTTCGCATCAGGAACTGATAGGCGGACGCAGCCGTGGGACTTGGCTTCTTTGCCAAGTTGGGCTGCTTCTTCCTTGTTGTAGTTACCGTATTGGTCGGTCGGCACCGTGTGGAATAGATAGATACCGTGATCCTTAAAGGACGTCCAGTACTTGGCGCCTTCGCCAGATTGTTGGTTGTAGAAGAAATCGCCCCGTTCCGCTTGGATGTGGAACGTGCCCTTTGGCGTTGAATCATTGACCCCGGTGGAAGCAAACATCGTGTAGACGGTCTTAGTCCCATCCTTGATGTAGACGCGCTGGTTCTTGATTGAAACCCGAATCCAAGGATCACTTAATTTGCTGATTTTTGGATACGGCTTGTCCTCTGATGGTTTGCGCCAGTTGATCACCGGTTGCTTTTTCTTTGATTTTTGTGCTGCGGTTTGCGTTGACTGTTTTTGCGTTTTGGTGGCCGCCTGTTCACTCGATGACGGGGTAAACATGTGATGCACGCCAAACCCAACGACTAAAAAGGTCACAACAACCACTAATACTTGCAGTACCCGCTTCATTTCAAAATCTCCAAACCTTGCTTAATTTCGGCCATTGCGACAGCCAATGACATCACTTGATTTTATCCATTGTACCATCTCAATGAAACAAATTAACCACAATCGCATGACATTTTACAGATGATTACTGATTCTTAAGACTTAACTTCTCAACGTTCAGCACTTTGTCGGCTAACCCGTTATAGAAGCTCACCTCATGGCTAACCACGATAGCGTTGCCAGGGAAACGATTAATGGCGTCCTTCAAGGCTTCCTTAGTTTCTTCATCCAAGTGGTTCGTTGGTTCGTCCAAGATCAAGAAGTTGCTTGGTTCAAATTCCATCATGGCTAACTTGACCTTGGTTTGTTCCCCACCAGATAGCTGGCCGATTGGTTTCATGGCGTTGGCAGCATCTAACCCACACTTGGCCAACTTGGTCCGAATCGCTTTTTGTGGCAACTTTTCGTATTTAGCTTGGATGATTTGAAGTGGTGTTTGCTGTGGGTTATCCCACTCAAGGTCTTGGCTAAAGTAGCTGACCTTGGCGGATGGTGAGAAGTGCGCAGCGCCACCCTTGGCTTCGATCAAACCTAAAATCGTCTTGATCAAAGTTGACTTACCAACCGTTAAAGCCTTCAAAGCCAACCTTTTCACCCGTGTTGACGGAGAACGTTACTGGCTTCAGCAATGGCCGGTTGTAACCAACTGAGAGTTGATCCACCACCAACGCATTTTGCGAACCCGTATCGGCGTATGGGAAGTTGAAGTTGGCCTGAATATTACTCGAAGGTGGATCCACCAGTTCCATGTGGGACAGTTGCTTCTCCCGGGATTTAGCTTGTTTGGACCGAGTCCCGGCCTTAAACTTCGCGATAAACTTCTGGGTCTTTTCAATCTTGACCTGTTGCTTTTCGTATTCCTTACGTTGGACTTCTTCACGTTCAGCCCGTTGCCGCATGGCTTGTTTGAAACTCCCACGGTATTTGATAATTTTCCCAAATGCCACGTTGATGATACAGTTCGTGACTTGATCCAAGAAATCGTAATCATGAGAAATGATCATGGCAGCACCGTCAAAATCGTTCAGGTAATCGATCAACCAGGCGATGTGGCCAACGTCCAAGTAGTTGGTCGGTTCGTCCAACAGGATCACGTCTGGGTGTTGCAGCAACAGCTTTGCCAAAATAATCTTTGACCGTTGACCACCAGACATTTGCGCAACTTCATGGTCACGACCAATGTCGTCTAAGCCCAAACCAGTGATGATTCGTTCAATTTCAGTTTCAATATCGTAAAAATTGTTGGCTTCCAAAATTTCTTGGATTCGGCCAGCACGTTCCAGTAACTTGTCATCCGCAGTCTCCGCATACTCCGTGTAGAGTTGCGTCATCCGGTCGTTTTGATCGTACAGATCTTGAAACGCCGTGTGCAGAAAATCAATCAGGGTCATCCCGTCTGGAATATCGGCGTATTGGTCCAAATACCCCACGTGGATCCCCTTTTGCCAGGTGATTTGACCAGATAATGGTAACTGATCACCAGTCAGCACCTTGATCAGGGTTGACTTACCAACCCCGTTTTGACCAACGATGCCCATGTGTTCACCCTTGTTGAGCTGAAAACTTGCATCATCGTACAGTTTTTTATCAGCAAAAGCCATACTCAGGTCTTCAACTTCTAATAACGCCATTACGTTTCCTCCTTACAGTGTTGGTGGGCCTGCAGTTATGCACGCCCACTCGACAGTTGTTGCCTTTCGTTACTTCCATTTTTAGTGTCCGCCCGACAGACGTCACACTCTGATTGCTTTTCAGTAAGTTGATTGTCGTACTGAGCTGGAACCAGTCGCCAATGTAGTTGTTAACGGCATTCCCGACGTTAATGACGACTTCACTCGGATACCACTAACAAGAGCGTGGTTGTTGGTTGCCCACTGATACCGCAGTTTGACCAGTCGCGTTACGCAACGCAATTTGCGCCCTCTGACCCAAAATAGGTCACAGGGCAATCGTCACTTATTCGCCGGAATCAACCACACGCTCCGATTTACATCTTATTTACACTATCACTAATAAGCCATGAAAGCAACGGTAAGCCCCGGTTTGCAACACTATTGTTATCCTGACAGACATGGTCTGCACCGTTATTTTCACCGCAGTCTCCTTTGCCTGTGGTATAATTTTAGGTTAAGACAACTCTCAAAGGATGATAAGAATGAACATTAAAGACGTCGACAGCATCACCATCACCGTCAGCAACATTAACCAATCGATCCGCTTCTACCATGAAGTGTTCGACTTACCAATCATCAAGGATAGCGCGCGCCCAGCCGTTCGCTTGGGACATCACCGGTTGGAATTCCAAACGGCAACTGAGCCTAACGCGATTGCGGCCAAAACGGTCGCAGCCGGTACTGCTGAGTTAGCGTTTGAAACTCACGATCCATTGGCAAACACCCTAGCCCATTTAACCAACTACGCCGTGGAAATTGATGACGGCCCAGTTGATTACGATGGTGCTAAGGGCCAAGCCACCGCCCTTTGGGTGCGCGACCCCGACCACAACTTAATTAAGATCATCACTTACTAACCAATTTGAGGTGACTTCGTGCTTAAATACATCAGGCGTCAAGCGCTGCGAATCATCAGCTTTATCCTGTTACTGATCGTTTACCTGATCAACTCCGCCCAGCTTCAACTGGCCACCCAGTACGCCAAAACGTCACCGGGAACCGCTGAAAAATACCTGGGGGTAATGCTGATCACCATCGCGGGCATTCTTGTCTTGTTCACCTGGCTCTATCAACGCCAATTGAACCGCAACAATCCCCGTCAGTTTGGTAAACGACCAATCACCTTTAACCGACTGATTCAACTCTGCTTACTATTCGTCGTCATGTTACTGGTTCAAATCATCTGGTCGCAATTGATCATGCATCACTTGTTACCGATGCCTACCAACCAAACCGCCGTCGAATCTTCAATCCAACAGCTCCCATTCTGGAACAACCTCTATGGCGTGCTCGTGGCACCCGTTTTCGAAGAGTTCCTCTTCCGGGGCTTCTTCTTCAACTTTTTCTTCAGTAAAAATAACCGCTGGTCAACTTTTTTTGGCGTATTAGTGAGCGGCTTGATTTTCGGGTATTTGCATACGATGGCCTTTTCTGTCACCACCCTATTTTACGCATCATTGGGTTGGTTATTGGCCCTCACCTACCTACACTTCAAGGATATTCGCTACAACATTGCCCTGCACTTTCTGAATAACCTCTGGTCAATTTTGTAATTTTTTGAAACTTCGCGAAAAAGTCGGTTTCTAGTTTGCGGTTTATGGTGTATAATAGACCCATGATAACTACTAATGTAGTTCATCAAGCATGAAAAAGCACAACTCGTTCTCTGAACGCGTTGTGCTTTTTTATTTGCTCTGAACTTGAAAACCGCGTCAACTCAGTGGTTTATCGCTTTCATGGTCTTTGAAAAGGGCCGGCTTAACTTGCGTGGCGACTACTAGCATGCGTTATCGTTGGCAACTGGGCCGTATACAAATCAGTCTCGATTTCAAACCGTGGCCGTTCTTTAACTTCGGTGAAGACCTTCCCGACATATTCGCCAATGATACTCAACGAAACCAGCTGAACCCCACCCAGGAACCAGATGGAGATCATCAGTGATGACCACCCAGCATTAACGTGGCCCAAGGCGTGTTGTACCAGCGTATACGCCATCAGCACGATACTCATCAACACGATCGTCATCCCCAGATACATAATCGCCCGAATCGGCGCAATTGAAAACGATGAGATGCCATCGATGGCAAAGTTCAGCATTTTACGTAATGGGTACTTTGATTTACCGGCGTACCGTTCCTTGCGCGCATAGTACACCTTGGCGCTGGGATAGCGACAAGTGGTACAACGCCTCGGAGGAAGAGGTTGCGCTCACGGTATTTTAACAACCCTTTGATCGCAACCTGCCCCAACAATCGGTAATCAGCGTGGTTGGGGACCATATCCACGCCAAACCGCTTCATCAAACCATAAAAGGCCATCGCTGTACGCCGCTTGAACCACGTGTCGGTCTCCCGGTTATTCCGAACGCCGTAAACCACCTGCGCACCCTTATGATATTCAGCCACCATATCAGGAATCACGTTCACGTCATCTTGTAGGTCAGCATCGATCGTAATCGCCATATCCGTATGGTCCTGAACCACCGTTAAACCCGCAATTAGGCGTTTTGGTGACCGAAATTCCGACTAAACTTGATGCCGGTCGCGAGTGGATTACTGGTGGATAACTGCTGAATGCAGTCCCACGTCGTATCCTTGCTGCCGTCATCGACAAACAGGATGCGACTCTGATCACTCACCTGCTGCTTCTTGATCATTGTATTTACAATCGCCGACAATTCCTTAGCCGTTTCAAAAATAACTTCCTGTTCATTAAAACATGGCACAATAATCGTCAACGTCTTTGCTTGTTCTGGCATTTCCTAAAACCCGCTTTCTAACTTCGTATCTCGAAGTTCTCTGCGCTATACCCCAGTCGCGCACTCATTTCGATCCTAGTCCAGCCAACTCCCCCGACTTGCCAGACGCAACTATCGGTCAAAACACAACCTTCGTATCGGTCTCATTATAACGTATTCACGATGGGGACCCAATGGTATTCTTAAGATTTCTTTAACTGTTGCTCGTTGTCGCTTGTATCCAACGTAAGCATGTATAGTTTGTAAAATTCAGTGATTCTGGTTTTGTATAGTGGAAGGATGCCGCGGGAGGCTCCGGCGCTATGCGAGGCTGGAACGCAGTGGCGGGTCTCCGCCTCCCGCTACATGGTGCGCTGTTAGTAACTCAACTATTGACTGCAACAATCTGGAGTTAACGAAATCGCATAACGACAACGTTAGACGGTAATTCAACAGCCGCAGAAACGATAGTGGTCAATATTCAGTAACGGCGATGAATCAACGGTGGTGCGATACAAAATCTGCCAGTCATGCACCACGTTAGAGTGGACTTAATGTAGTTGCGTTGACGTTCAGGAAGCCGTTGTAATTCTGAAGTGTTGACTGATGATCAACTTTGTCGTTTGTCGAATCAACGTCGTTCTTGTAGTACTGCCGCAAAC
>NZ_BBAD01000124.1 GCF_001311075.1 Secundilactobacillus similis DSM 23365 = JCM 2765 | reverse complement strand
TGACAAACAGCCGACACCCCAATCGCACCCAATGCTTACGCTGGACACAAACGATAGTTAAACCAGATAACTCAAATCCCAGTATTAGACCTAAACAAGTTTTCGTGATAGAATCGCGCATAGAAGAGAGATGATTAGAATGAAATTTACGAAAAAAAGAACCGCGTCTAACAAACAGGCGTCTGCTAAACGAGATGCAACGTGGGAAAAATTTAAATCGCAACAAAATACATTGGCCGCAAACAAGCGTGGTGACCGCAGTAAAGGTGCTCGTCAGCCTAAGTATTAATGGGTTGGTGGGAGCGAAAGTCCGATTTTAGGTGCCTTTTGCTTGCAATATTGGTCTAGATAGCTTATTATTGGACTATACCAACAAAAGGAGTGGCGGAATCCATGTCAGAATCAACGAAAGCAAAAATGAATGTGATTGTCGTTAAGGATCGGCTAGAAGGCGGTCAACAAGGCTATCAAGTATTTAAAGAAGCCTACGAAAACGGAGCAAAGGTTTACGGCCTTGCTACGGGGAGTACGCCGGTAACGACGTACGACGCCATTATTAAGAGCGACCTTGATTTTAGTCAAATGACGTCCATTAACCTTGATGAATACGTCGGATTGGAACCAACCCACCCACAAAGTTACCATTACTTTATGCAGACTCACTTATTTGATCAAAAACCATTTGCACAATCTTACGTGCCAAATGGCATGAACGCGGATGCTGCTGATGAAATGGCGCGCTACGACCAGATCATTGCTGACAACCCGATTGATCTTCAAATTTTGGGCTTAGGTCAAAACGGCCACATTGGCTTTAACGAACCTGGGACTGATCCCGCAATGGCACGCACAAGGTGACGTTGACCGAATCAACGATCAAGGCAAATGCCCGGTTCTTTGAACATGAAACTGATGTGCCACGTTATGCGTACTCAATGGGAATTGCTTCAATTATGAAGAGTCACCAGATCTTGTTAGAAGCCTATGGTGAAGAAAAAGCCGCAGCGGTTAAGGCCATGATTGAAGGCCCAGTAACGACCGATGTACCAGCTAGTTTCTTACAAAATCACAACCACGTGACGGTTATTCTTGATGAGGCATCAGCAAGTTTATTAACCAAGTAAGTTTCGCTTAAAACTAAACAGTACGGCATAAGAGAGGCAGATGGTGACATCGCTCTCTTTTTTTATGAATTAAAAAATTGAGTGGCCGTTGGTTGAATTGTAATGTTCTCGTTATTGAAGCCACCTAGAAATCCCGATATAATGGCCTTAACATCATAGGTATGTCGAGGAGGAGACGCAAAGATGCGAAAACCAATCATCCTCAAGCTGGCTTTGACCGGCTTGGTGGCGTGTGGGTTAGTGGGGGCTGACCAGGTGAAACCGGCAGCTAGTACCCAAACGACACAGTTTATTAGCACGTTATCAACGCCAGTTAAAACCGTTGCGAACCAGTACAAATTGTATCCATCAGTCATGATGGCGCAAGCAGCGCTGGAGAGTGGCTGGGGCACGAGTCAACTGTCAACGTCAGCAAACAATTATTTTGGCGTGAAAGGCAGTTATAACGGTCAGTCGGTAACGATGTCGACGGCCGAATATGACGCAAACGGACAGTTGTATTACACCAACGCGGCATTTAAAAAATACCCAAGTGTGCAAGAATCAATGGTCGATAATGCGCAGTTGTTACGTAATGGGACGGCTTGGGATAGTAGTTACTATTCTGGCACTTGGCGCGAAAACGCCGCGACCTATCAGGACGCTGCAAATGCGTTGACGGGTAAGTACGCGACCGCGCCAACTTATGGCACGTCGTTGATCAATTTGATTCAAACGTACGGTCTATCAACGCTTGATAGTGGCGGTAGTGTGGCAAGTGAGAGTTCAACTGCTGATAGTAGTAGCGCAAACAGTAACAGTGCCACAACAACCCCAACGACGCGACAACAGGGGCAACGACTACGACGTCAACAACTAAGTCAAAGAAGATTACTTATACCACGGGTGAGAATGGCCAATCAGTGGTACTAGGGAGTCGCTTCCGAAATTACGCGATTTATAATCACGTTAAAGGGAGTGCTTATAAGACCACCAAGTATAGCTGGTATACGATTGGCGGCTGGACAAATCGGCCAGTTTGGCTTGATGGTCGAGCGTACAAGTCCGCTACCAAGACGAACTGGTACCGGATCCGGTTTAGCAAGCAAACAACTGCTAAGAAGTACTGGGTGTACAAAAAGGCGCTGACTTTCCCCAAAACGACTTATAGTAAGTTAGAGACGTCAGCGACGATTGGCTCGACATCCGAGACGGTTTATAACCACGTTTATAACTCGGCTTATCTCGCGAAGAAGTTAACGACCACCGATGCATTGAAGAACCAAAAAGTGACCGTGAACGAAAAGGCAACGCACGTCCAAAACGGCATTACGACGACGTGGTACCGATTTAGTGCCGGTGATGTTACTGGCTGGGCGAAAGCAAGTGCGTTTTCAAAGGTAGGTTAGTGTTAAATCAGCAACGGACTACCAATTTTGACACTTAATGATCAAGGGACATCATGGATTCCAAAATTGGAATTTGTGATGCCTTTTCAGGTATTTGGCGCCAATTGGTTAAGGATTTGCTTATTTTTATCGCGAGGTTCTTGTACAATCATGAAAAACCGGTATAATAGGCACGGCTTAGAACATTTAGAATGGAGACTTGACTCAATGAGGTTTTGGAAAAAAGTAACGTTAACGCTCGGGGTGTTGCTGTCGATTGGGGTCGGCAGTAGCATCACGGCTCAAGCAGATAGTCACACAGCGTTTATCGATGAACTCAGTACCCCAGTGTTACAAGTCAGCCGGAAGTATCACCTGTACGGCTCCGTTATGATGGCTCAGGCGGCTTTGGAGAGCGACTGGGGGACGAGTGCACTATCGACCCAGGCCAACAACTACTTTGGCGTGAAGGGCAATTATGGCGGTCGTTCGGTGACGATGTCAACGTCGGAAGCCAACACCAGTGGTGATTTGTATAAAACGCTTGCCCAATTTAAATCATACCCAAGTATCGCGGCATCGTTGAATGATTATGCTAAAGTGTTGCGAGGCGGGACAACTTGGAACCCGTTTTTATATCAGGGTGCTTGGCGTGAAAATGCCGATTCGTATATGTCAGCGACCGCAATCGTGGCCAAGAACTATGCGACTGATACAAACTACCAAGAAAAGCTCAATCAAATAATTGCGCAGTACGACCTACACGATCGCTTTGACCGGGCAACGGCCCACGCAACCGATGCTGATCACACCACGGTGATTACGCCTGGGGTGAGCTACGCAACTTACGATGGTACTGCGACTGTTAAACCGGGGACGATTCGGTTTTATAAGAATGTTCCCGGACCAAGCGTCAAGGCGAAGTCCATCAAAACGGATCAGTTAGCCAATCAAAAGGTAACTGTGCTTCAGCGGGGCATTATTACTAAATCACAAACGATTTGGTATCAGGTTAAGACCGCCCAAGCAACCGGCTGGGTTCAGTTAACAGATTTACTGAATTTAGCAACTAAATAACGTTTGACGATGACGGTGAGTCTATCTTAACTAAGAGAACTTTGCTATAATGACGCATATGTGCGGCGCAATACTGGTCGCGCATAACGGCAGTAAAACTCACCGTTACTGGTCGCCGATAACGATGATGTAGGCGACTTAAAACAGAGGTAAGGAAGACATTAGACATGGCAACTGATTATAAAATTAAAGTTCAAAATGTAACGAAAGAGTACGAATTATTTAAGACCCAATCGGATAAGTTGAAGGCATTCTTCGCCCTTAACCGCAAACCAGTCCCTCATTTTTGGTCCTTAATGGGCATTTCGTTGGAGATTAAAGCCGGTGAAACGATGGGCTTGATTGGGGTCAACGGGTCAGGTAAATCGACGTTGTCCAATATCATCTCAGGAATTATTCCGCAAACAACGGGGATTGTTGACGTTCGTGGCGATACTTCGATTATTGCGATTGGGGCTGGCCTGCGAGGCAATTTGACCGGGTTAGAAAACATTCGCTTGTAAGCGTTGATGCAGGGATTGACCAACGAAGAAATTGATCAGTTAATGGATGATATTGTCAGTTTTGCTGATATTGGCGATTTTTTGTATCAACCCGTTAAGAGCTACTCAAGTGGGATGAAATCCCGGCTGGGGTTCTCAATTGCGGTTCACGTTAACCCTGATATTTTAATTATTGATGAAGCCCTGTCCGTTGGTGATGATACATTCTACCAAAAGTGTGTGGACAAAATCACTGAATTTAAAGAAGAGGGTAAGACGATCATCTTCGTCAGTCACTCGTTAAAGCAAATTGAAATGCTCTGTGATCGGGTTGCGTGGATTCACTACGGTACCTTGAAGCAGGTTGGCCCTACGGCGGATGTTGTGAAGAACTACAAATCGTTCGTTAAGTGGTTTAAGAACCTGGATAAGAAGGAAAAGAAGCACTTCCAGCGACGGATGAAGGAAGCCCAAAAGGCGTTTGATATTGATGCTTATCAAGCTGAAGCAGTGGCAGTGCGGCAAGAAGCCAATCCTGAAGAGAAGAACGTTGCAGCTAAGGTTAAGCATGATTTCTATGGCTCAGTCATTAGCGAAAAGATGTCAGGTGGCAACCGGGTGTTGACCTTTGCGGTACTCGCGCTGTTTGTTCTGTTCTGCTGGGTCAATGTATCGGGTCACTCACTGAGTGAAGTTGTGACCAACCCAACCAACCTAATTCACCCAACAGAACACGTTAGCGTTGTTGGAAGTTATGATAAATCAAAATAAATGAAATTTTAATTAAAGAATAACCGTTTTAAATGTGGACTTTTCTAATTTATAATGGTATTCTTTAATTAACCATTTATTTACCACCTACTTATCCAACGATGAGTAGGTCCATCTCTCATTTGACAATTGAATCAAATGATCGAAAAGCCGTCAGCGATGAAGGCTTTTTTTGTTGTTTGAATAAATGAGTGCGCGTTGAAATGAAACAAAAATTGAAATTTTTTGTGTGTGAGGCATAAAAGTGCGGTAATACCCTGTTCCTAGAAGATTGCAGCTCACAGAATAGTAATCAATAATTAGCTTTTGTCGTTAAAAACCCAAAACCGGAAAAATATATTAACAAAGCTGTTGACAGCGCTTACAAAATGCCTTATATTAGTTCTTGTAAGGTATGAATAATTACCTTCTAATCAATTCTCTTTCTCTCTTATGCCGCCACTATCAGCCGATAGTGGCTTTTTGGTATCTAAAAATAGGGATTAATCAGACCTTATAAAACAAGATTTAAGGATGAAAGGTGTTGATTTAGCAGTTTTCAAACATTGATTGATGTCTTGAAAAAATATTTCACTGACAATTATTTTATGGTATACTAATCAAGTTGCGATGAAGGAGGGCGTAGAATGAAAAGTCATGAAACGTTTACGTTGATCGAAGAAATTACCCGTCTGGATGGTTCGAAGTACATGGAGATCAGTAACATGGTCCAAAATGGTCGAGCCGAATTGGCTGCCGAGCGCGGCTATATTAAACAGGTGCGAATTTTACAACTCAACATTCCTCATTCACCACACGTGGTTGCTTACGAAGACTATGTGAATGAAAACTACGAGATGCAACGGAAGCGTTGGATCATTTCGAAGAGTGGGAGAAACCCGAAAAGATTCAAAACGAGGTTAATATGGTCTTAAAAGAAAACCATATTGGTTAAATTCTTCTGCGAAAAAGATTTGCATAGTATGAGAGTTTATGGTATAAATATTACATGGTGTTTTTGCCCCGTAGTTCAGTGGTAGAATAATTGACTGTTAATCAGGAGGTCGCTGGTTCGAACCCAGCCGGGGCAGTTTCATAAATATTCATTTATGAGTTTATAGTATACATGATTGCCCCGTAGTTCAGTGGTAGAATAATTGACTGTTAATCAGGAGGTCGCTGGTTCGAACCCAGCCGGGGCAGTCATAAGTCGTGCGTCACTCATCATTTTGATGAGTGGCTTTTTTATTGTCGCTTGTGTCCAGCGTAAGTGTTGGGTGCGATTTGGGTGTCGGCTGTTTGTCATCGCTTCGCTCGCCAAAGTC
>NZ_BBAD01000123.1 GCF_001311075.1 Secundilactobacillus similis DSM 23365 = JCM 2765 | reverse complement strand
TAGGCCCGCCACTGCGTTCCAGCCTCGCATAGCGCCGGAGTCTCCCGCGGCATCTTCCCACTATAGAAAACCAGAATCACTTCACAAACTAAAGATGCTTACGCTGGACACAAACGACAATAAAGACGACCAAAAGGCCACCGTTCGAACAGTGGCCTTTTTGCTATATACAAACTATTAATTTAATGAACGGGTACGCACGCTATTCATCCGCACTCAACGCCGCATCAACCCCAAACGTAATCGAGGCCCCAACTTCTTGAGTCGTTAACCCAAGTCGTTCGGTCAGTTGCAGTTGCTTGAACGGGAACGTGCCACGGACAAGTGCCGCTCGATCAGAACGAATATCCAGCGGTAATTTTTGAATCAGTGATTCATCAATTTCGCCTAACGCTTGGCGCACCAGCATCCGAACCCAGTTAATACCGGTCACCTTATTCAAAAAGGCAATCGTCGTTAACCGACTTGGTCGAATCCCAGCGAACTTGGGCTCACCATTTCGGTCAATCGTGTACAACATCTGCACGACCCCAGTTCGATGATGGACGCTCAAATAGTTGTTGGCATGGTTCAGGATGCGATCCAGCTGCCCATCGTTCAACGTTGCCGGTGTTTTCGTGACTGTAATTTGATCAAAAGTGGTGGCCATGCCTGATCTGATTTAAGATCACTCGCCAAAATCGGCACAATATGTTCCTTGGTGACGAACAAATCTAACCCAACTTCAGCATGGTCACTGACCAAATCACTTCGTTTCTCCTGATCTGGTGGCAAGACGGCGACCGGTAACTCACGCTTTCGTAGCTCCCGGGTTAAATAGTGGCGGTTTCCAGGCACAAAAATCAGCACCGGTTTTTCAAGTGCTACCACATTCAGTACGTCACCTAACTGAACGGGATCAATGATTTGTTTATCCGTCAGTAACGGACTCAGTGACCCCGCATTCGGATTAGTGTTCATAATAACCGTTCGATAACCGGAACGCTGCAACTGCTTTAGCATTTCAGTTGTAAAGTAGTCAGCCGATGCGTTAGGTCCCAATTGGTTACCGCCCCGTCCCAAAACGAGCACCGTCTTATCGGATAACTGAGTCGCTTCGTTTTCCGTTTCAAACGTACTGTAGTAACTTGATGGCGTTTGGATCAACTCGCCAGCACTAGGTTCGATGCCCTTATATGTCGGTAAAATCAAGTTGGATTTGCCAATTTCGCGGACCGTATCAATATCGGTGTGCCAAATTCGCGCAATCATACCATCACCAAAGCCATAATAACGGCCACGCTTAAGTTGCTCAGCTGATAGTGGTGCGGCCTTAATATCCTCTTCGATTTCAAGAATATGCTTAAGCTTATCAAAGTAGAAGGCATCAATTTTAGTCAGTTCAGTCAGTTCATCAACCTGATAACCGCGCCGCAATGCCTCAATCAGCACCAAGATACGACTGGAAAGCGGATGGATCAGCCGTGAAATGATTTGTGAATCAGTCAAATCACTCATCGAAGGGAGTTCATCTTGCGGACTAAATTGCGACGAGCGCAACGCCTTTAAAATGGCCTCCTCAGTGCTTCGACCGACTCCAACAGTTGACCCAACCGATTTCATCACTGTGTTTAAATGCTGATCAGCCTCTGGCACGTCCTCAAACGGCCAGATTGGAATCCGAACGATCACGTGGTCTAAGGTTGGTTCCAGCAACGCCGATTGCCGGAATTCGTAGTTATCCGGCAACCGAACATCCGTCACTTTTTGATTCAAATACAAATTAGCCGCCACGTACGCAATCGGATACCCAGTCGCGTAGGCAGCTAACGACGATCCCCGATCATTGTACGGGGTAACCTTGGTCACGTAATACCGATCCAAATTGGCGTGTAGCGCAAAGTGCGTATGCACGACCCCCGTAAAGCCAAACTGATCGTTGATGGCAAAAGCGGCATCCCGCAACTCTTCGTACTCCGTGTTGCTGAGCGTCAACGTTGGGACCACCACCATCGAATCGCCAGAGTGGGTCCAATTGGGTCAATATTTTCCAGTCCCGCAATCAAGACCTGCGTCCCCATGACGTCTCGAACCGTCACTAACTCAATTTCCTTATAGCCCACGATACTTTGTTCGATCACACACTGTTTAAAGCGTGACCAACGAAAACCTCGTGTAACGGCACCAATCAAATCGGCTTCGTTATCGCATAAGATTCGGTTGGTATCAATTTTCGGTGCAATTGGCTTCACGATGACTGGGTAACCGATCTGAGCCGCAACGTTCACGGCTTCATCCAATGTGCCCACCGTTTCCGACGCAATGACCGGTGACCCCATGTGCGCTAAAACTGCGTTGATTCGTTCCGGGTTATTCACATCCATCAAGGACTGTCCTGGAATCCCCAACACTTGACAGCCGTTATCACTTAGGACCCCATTTTCTTGCAATTCTTGAATGACGCTAATCGCCAAAACGCCACCTACCGTGGGTAGAATGGCGTCCGGTTGTTCTTTTTCGATGATCCGTTGGACGTTCAGCCGTCACCGTTTGAATAAACATGTTGGTGGGCTGAACACTCTCCAACGCCGCTGAAAAAGGATTATTATCAATTAACAGGGGCCGAACACCCATTTTTTTAAAGGCTTGAATGATTTGAACGCAGGCTGCATCCAGTTCAGTTTCGTGGCCAATTTCAGTGGGACCCCCACCGATAATCAGCACTTTTTGAATGGCATTATCCATCGACATTAAGCCTCCCGTGTTCCCATAATTTCCATAAATTCGTCAAATAAATCAACCGAATCATTTGGTCCGGGCGCGCCGTCTGGGAAAAACTGAACGGAAAACGCCGGATAATCCCGGTGCCGTAATCCCTGTACGCTCCCATCAATAATATCAACGTAGGTTGTAATGAGTCGGTCTCGATTAATAGAATCAGGATCCACCACGTACTCTTGACCTTCCATGGCGTAAATGATCTCATTCGTGATAATTTTACGAATTGGGTGATTAGCACCGTGATGCGCCACTGGCAAGGCCTTAACCTCCGACCCATTAGCAAGTGCAAACAGTTCGTGGCCCAAGCCAATCGCAAACAACGGAATGCGTTCTTGAATCACCCGAATCATTTCCAAAACGCTTTCCGGGAGGTCCAATGGTGACCCCGGACCAGTCGATAAAATGACCCCATCTGGATCCAAGTTGATCACGGATTGGGCATCGGTATCCCAAGGCAGTACGGTCACGTTACAGTTGCGGCGTGACAGTTGCCGTAAAATCCCATGTTTGAGGCCAAAATCAATCACGACGACATTATCACCCTGGTTCGGATTCGGGTACGGTCTCGGTGTTGCAACCTGAGCCACTTGTTGATTGGTCAATACCGTCGCGTGTAATTGATCAAATGCATGATCATCGGCAACGTCCACGATACTCCCCTTCATGGTCCCCTTTTGCTGAATCAGTCGAACCAAATATCGGGTATCAATACCGCTAATTCCCGGAATATTATGCTGTTTTAAAAATTGATCCAGCGACAAAGACCGTTGGCGGTTTTTAGAAATCGCCGACACATCCCGGACAACCATGCCCTTCGCTGTCGGTAAAATTGATTCATAACCATCGTGTGCGATCCCAATGCTCCCGATAATTGGCTGCGAGAACACAATGATCTGGTTATGGTACACCTGATTCGTGACAATTTCTTGATAACCCAGCATGCTGGTATTGAAGACTAATTCACCAGTCGTCGTTGCACCGGCACCGAAGCCTTCGCCCGCAAACGCTGAGCCGTCTTCTAAAATTAAAAATCGTTGTGTCATCTGCCATCAATCCAATCTCTGTTACAGTCGCTACTATCTATCAATGATTTCGACGCTATCATGACCATCAATTTCCGTTACCGCAACGCGGATCCGTTCGCTTTGAGAACTCGGAATGTTTTTGCCGACAAAATCTGCTCGAATTGGAAGTTCTCGGTGGCCACGATCAACCAAGACCGCTAAGTTAATTTGCTTTGGTCGGCCAAGGTCCATAATGGCGCTCATTGCCGCCCGAATCGTACGACCGGTGTAAAGCACATCGTCCACTAAAATCACTTTTTTGTCAGTTAACGGAAAATCAATCTTAGACACGGTGACTTGTGGATCGTTTTCGGTACTATCGTGTTCGATATCATCTCGGTACTTGGTCACATCAAGTTCGCCAACTGGCACCGTGGCATTTTCTAACTGTTTCAAGCGGTTCGCGATGCGTTGGGCCAAGTAAATCCCCCGCGTTTTGATGCCCAAAATGACAAGGCCATCAATGCCCTTATTGTGTTCAATAATTTCGTAAGTGATTCGGGTCAAGGCCCGTTGCATTGCCATTGCGTCTACAACTACTTTGGTCATGAGTTGCCTCCTAGTTTATTTTTAAATGAATGGCTGATTAGTGGCATCTCGCCCTAATCGCGTAATACTGAATGATTGCATTAGCTTTAGAATAGGTAATTTAACAGGGGTTGTCAACTATCCGCTCGACTAAAGGGATTCGTTTTCATCCCACCCTGGTTTAACGACTGTATACCCAGGATGCTGCGACCGTAGTCGTTTGATCACCTGTTTAAAATCGGCCGGAAGCGGCGTTTCAAAGACAAGTTGCTTACCGCTGACCGGATGTTTGAACCCTAGTTTCCGGGCATGTAAAAATTGACCCGAACCACTAATCGTCTTCCGTGGCCCATAAAGTGGATCACCCGCAAGCGGATGACCAATCGACTTCATGTGCACCCGAATCTGATGAGTACGTCCCGTTTCCAGCCAACAGGAAATCAACGTATAATCGCCATAGCGTTCCAGCACCTGATAGTGTGTCACTGCATGTCGCCCATCAGCAACGATTGCCTGCTGCTTTCGATCCTTTAACGATCGGCCAATTGGGGCGTCAATCGTGCCGGTATCATCCTTGAGATTACCGTGAACCAACGCCAGATACTCTCGCAAATTTGTTTTATCCTTTAGCTGTTGCGCTAAACTACGATGTGCGTGATCATTCTTGGCGACCATCAATAATCCTGAAGTATCCTTGTCGATTCGATGAACGATTCCGGGTCGAAAAGTCCCATTAATCGTTGAAAGCGGCGAATGGTAAAGTAACGCATTCACGAGTGTGTGGTCTGGATGACCAGGAGACGGATGAACAACCATCCCGGCTGGTTTGTTGACCACGATCACGTCATCATCTTCGTAAACGATATCAAGTGGCATATTTTCAGGCTCCAAATCTAAAGCTACTGGATCCGGAATCGTTATCGTCACCTTGTCACCCGCTTGCACCTTATACTTCGGCTTTTCAATCTGATCGTTAACCAACACGCGCTGTTCATCGATCGCGTTTTTGAGTTGCGAGCGACTTTGCTCAGGCATCAGTTCCGATAACACCTTGTCCAACCGGCCGCTTTGAGTTGTAATCTGATACTGGTGTACTTCAGGCATGAGTCTTCGCCTCCGATTGATCATCAAACAACATCGCTAACATCAGGCAAATCACCCCAACGGTAAGGCACGAATCCGCAAAATTGAAGATTGGAAACGAGATAAAGTCCAACTGGAACATATCCACAACGAACCCGTTCATCAACCGATCAATAAAATTGCCAATCGTACCTGCAATCATAAAGCTATTCCAACTTCATAGTGCCAGTTATGCCGAAAACGCACAAAAAACCAAATCAATACAGCTAATGCCGCAATTGAAATAATGTAAAAGAACCACTGTTGCCCTGCCAGCATGCTCCATGCGGCGCCATCATTACGAAGATAGGTCAGTGACAGCACGTTGGGGATCACCGAATGAGTTGCCCCTAACGCCAATGATGCGACGATTGCGTGTTTGATCCACTGATCAACGATCACTAAGCCCACGATGAGCAGTGTATATAAGCCAATTAACAAATGTTGTCGCTCCCTTATTCTGTCATGATGACCAGCATTAATTGCTGATCACAATTCCAGTGTGTATTACTACCCATTATACCAAAGAATTTGGATGGCTAAAACGAAAAGTCGTTTGGGTTTCAAGAAACTTCGGAGAACTACGTTAGGACTTTTTACTGTCGCTTGTGTCCAGCGTAAGCATGGTTAGTTTGTGAAATTCAGTGATTCTGGTTTTGTATAGTGGAAGAATGCCGCGGGAGACTCCGGCGCTATGCGGAGCTGGAACGCAGCGGCTCGCTCC
>NZ_BBAD01000122.1 GCF_001311075.1 Secundilactobacillus similis DSM 23365 = JCM 2765 | reverse complement strand
GTTTTTGGGCAGTTTTGCTTACCCCGCCTTACATGCAGTTCCCAGTTTCGTGGAACTCGTTTCCACTCGAGGACAGTTTTAACTATTCACAGAAATAAAAGGAGGCCTGCAGATGGCACATCCAAACGCAACTGAACGGATTCAGTTTGGTGAGTGGCAGGCATCAGATCTACCCCAAGCGCAATTACTTTGGGGCGACCCGGATGTTACCCGATTAATTAGTAAAGATGGTTTTTCACCACAGATGATCGTGGACCGGTTAGCGTTAGAGGTTCGGTCATTGGCTCAAGATCAGGTGCAGTACTGGCCGTTGTTTGCGGCTGATGGTGATTTGATCGGTTGTTGCGGCTTACACGCGCGACCACACGGTGAGTATGAGCTCGGCTACCATCTTCGGCCAGCTTATTGGCATCAGGGCTTGGCGACTGAAGCGGCCAAGGCGGTGGTTCAGTACGCCACAACGCAGCTGCACGCGCCAGCGCTGATTGCGGGGCATAATCCGGCTAATTTGGCATCGAAGCACGTGATTTTGAAGCTTGGGTTTCAGTACACGCATGATGAACTGTATCCGCCGACTGGGAAGTATAGCCCGATGTATCGGTTGGTGTTGCAGGGTGATACTGAGGCTAAGGGCACCTAAAATAAAACAGCTCAAGCAGTTCCGTGGATGGCGGATGCTTGAGCTGTTTTTTGGTTTTTTTGAGTTGATTGGTGCTGGGGTGAGGTTATTGTTGAGGGTGTGGTGGGTTGCTGTCCTCGAGCCGAAACGTGTTCCACAAAGCAGAGACTTGCACATAAGCGGCTTCCACCACAATCCTCAAGACCCGAGGATTCTGGCGGAAGCCGCTTATGCTCCAGTCTCTAAACGCTTTGTTCCACACTCTACTACATAGCAAGATACTGCATTCTTTCAACCATCTTCTTATAAACCCGCGCCTCATCACTCGGCACGCCCCGCAGTTCGTAGTCCGCAATGAAGGGGGCGTCGAATTTAGAGCAGTAACGCCGGGCGGTGAGACAGTATTGTTCGTTGAAGTTTCGGTTACCACTCCCCACAACGCCGATCAGTTGTTTGGCGTTATTGTGGTAGCCGATGTATTCGCCCATTGCCGTTGTGAGCAGTTCCTTCACGCCGGTATCGATGCCGTTACCGCCGTCCAAATAGGTTGGGATAAAGCAGAAGAAGGGCGTGGTTTCATCCTGAAAGTCAGTTTGTTCACTGACTTCAGTTGCGACGATTTCTGGGAGCCCTTTGTTACGGATGTGCTGTGCCATGGCGTAACGCGTGAGGTGCTCGACGAAGTTCCGGGTATTGCCGGAAATTGAAATAAATAAAATGCGCATCGGATCCATTGAAATTCCCCCCGAATGGGTCACATATATGGTATAAACAGCTTTAGCGTTATGAATCCGCTAAATTTATGGCCGAAGAAGGCCGGTCCTGACACTATTTAGCTTGAGTGCTGCACACTGTAAAGTTCTTGTTACAGTCAATCGCGCCTATTTAGTGTTACAATTTTTATTGTACGCTAGATTTAGCGGATTTGTTAGCGAAACCAGATGCTTCATTAAAATCGGGGGGACACCAATGACGGAAAAACAGGATTTAAGGGTACGTCGGACAAACGCACAGATTGAGAAGGCCTTTTTTTCGTTGTTAAAGGAAAAGGGCTTCAAAGCGATGACCGTTCAAGATATTAGTAAACAGGCCCGGATCGGCCGATCGACATTTTATAGTCACTATTATGACAAATACGATTTATTAGAAAAGTTAGTGGCCAACTATACGGCAGTTTTCCGTCGCATTGTAGATCAACGGTTTAGTATACATACACCGGAAATTGGCTCTAACACGGTGAAAGTCTTGATTCTAGCACTAACGGACTACCGTGACATTTTATTGCAATTATTTGATATCCACACGGAAACGGCGGACCTAGAACGCAACTTCAAGCAAATCCTGCGCGGCACCGCCCACGAGTATTTCCAACAAGTCGAATTACCGGATAAAACGCAGCTGCCATTGGGCTACTTAAGTGACCTGTATGCCAGCAATGTGATGTTGTTCCTGTTATGGCAACTGCGCAATGGGAAGAATGATGCGGTGATTCAGTTTGGGGATCGGTTGCAGGAGTTTGTGTTGAATCCGTAGAGTGAGAAATGAAGCGGTTAAAGAGTGGAGTACAAGGGACCCCGGACACTACCGAACTTGGGGAGTGTTGCCGGGGGTCCCTTGTATGCAACTCTTTGCTTCATTTCTCACGTTTCGGCGTGGCTGCCGAAAACGGGTTAAGGTTCTTAAACTAAGATGTAACCAAAGCCCCAAGAAAATAAATCCAAAACCGAGCCGAAACAAACGTAATAGCAAAGCACGTCGCCAAATAGCACTCGGTAATAGGAATGTGACTACCGGGTTTTGGTAGTTTTGCTTGGGATGCTTTAAAAGCAGTGACGGGTTTCAATCGATTTTGTACGAAAACTCCCAACCAACACTCACAAAACACTCCCCACAAACTGCCCCAACAACTTCACCGCATACCCCAACATCACCACGCCGCAAACCCGGTTGATCCAAGTCAGCACCTTAGCGTTGAGTTGCGATTTCAGAAGGAGCACAATGGTAGTCAAACCGGTGAACCAGATGATCGACGACAGGCCAACGCCGCCGACGAAAAGGTCACCGTGAATGCCGGGCAGTGATGCGCGGAAGGCGCCTAACAGTAACGTGCCGTCCAAGATGGCCTGCGGGTTTAACCACGCAATCGCAAAGGCCGCGACAATGGCTTTGCGATAACGGAAAATGGCGGGTTCGGCTGATGTCTCGGTATTTACCGGCGTTTCCTTGGCTAAAATGAGCTGGACGCCCAGTACGGCCACGAAGCCACCGCCAATCAGCCAGAGTAATAGTTTCAAAATTGGCACGGTGTCCAAGAGCTTACCAACGCCGAAGAAGCAGGCGAGGGACAGTGAAATATCAAAAAAGATCACCACGGCGGCAATCAGATAAGCGCGCCGCTTGGGTTGTTCCAAAGCGGTGTTGATCACGTAGAGGTTTTGCATGCCGATGGGCGCCACGTAGCGATGCCAAACAGCAAACCTTTGAATAAATCAAACAAATTATGAGTCTCCTTATGGGTGAAAGTTGGGGTGAATCAGATGCAAAATGAGATTGAAATTAATTGGCAACCGGATGCCAGCAAACCGATGCCGGTTTACCAGCAGATCATCAACTACTGCGTTGCCCGGATCCAGTCCGGCGATTGGTTGATTGGCCAGCAGTTACCAGCGCAACGGCAACTTGCCAAGCAGTTCGGCGTTAACCGAAGCACCATCAGCAAGGCCATCGCGGAACTGTTGGCGGATGGGGTGCTCACCACGGCATTTGGCGGTGGCACCCGAATCGCCAGCAATAGTTGGTCGACCATGATGACGCAGTCGCCGGTCAACTGGCAGGACTACATGATGTCCGGCGAGTTCGAGGCCAATCAACCGGTGATTCAGCAGATCAACGACTTTGAAGACCATGCTAAAATTCGGTTGAGTACCGGTGAGATTGGGCCAGATTTATTTCCGAAACAGTTAGTGCAACGCGCCATGGTGGCAGCGGCTGAGCGCATCACGAATCTTAATTACCTGCCACCAATGGGGTTGGATCGGTTGCGAGAAGCGCTGGTCACGCGATTGGCGAAGTGGGGGATCACGACCACGGCGGACAATATTTTGATTACGTCAGGGTCGTTGCAGTCGCTCCAACTGATTGCGGTGTCACTGTTGGAACAGGGCGCTACGGTGTACACGACGCCGGCGAGTTATTTGCGCTCGTTGCGGGTCCTGCAGTCGGTTCACGCCCAGTTTAAGAGTTTGCCGGTGGACACGGAAGGCCTGCAGTACTGGCACATTCCGGCTACCGGTGGGCAACGGTTGCTGTACACGATTCCGACCTTCGATAACCCCAGCAGCTTAGTGATGAGCGCGCAACGCCGACAGGATCTGCTTCAGTTTGCGAAATCCCACCAGCTACCAATTATTGAAGACACCGCCTACCAAGAACTTTGGTTAGATGAACGGTCGCCGCAACCACTAAAGGCCTTGGATGACACGGGCAACGTGCTGTACCTCGGCTCGATCTCGAAAACCCTCGCCCCAGGCATGCGCATCGGCTGGATCGTTGGTCCGGCGTCAATCATCAAACGGCTCTCCGACGTTAAAATGCAGACCGATTACGGCGCCAGCTCACTCTCACAACTCGTGTTAGTAGAATTACTGAACGATCCCAATTACGACCAGTACCTGACCGACTTACGGGCGGCTTTACGCCAACGCCGGGCCAATGCGATCACAACCTTACAGCGCGAACTCGGCGGTATCGCTAAGTGGCAAACACCTCAGGGTGGCTTTTACATCTGGGTAACGTTGCCGGAAACGGTCAACGTGCAGCAGGTGTTCACCGAAGCCGCCAAACAGGGGATTTTAGTTAATCCGGGTTCGGTGTACGGTGCCAGCGCCACGCACAGTTTACGATTATCGTATGCCTACGCGACTGAGACGGCATTTTCGCAGGGCCTCCACCAAATGGCGGAACTGATCAAGCAACAGTTGCCTGCATAGGTTACTTTAACAGGTCAGTTTCGGTGGGAAACCAACCAAGCGCCAAGTTTTGACCCAACCAAATCTCACCGAAATTTCTTAGAAGTCAGTTTTTTCGCCCTAAATCGGGGTTTATGTCGGTGATGGACAGAATAATGGCTTAAAAAAAGCTGGCGTAAGCTGTATAATGAGCAGTAGACTTTTACTACTGACATTTTACGAAATGAGGAATGAATTCTTGGATAGTGGTCAGATAATTATCAATTTAATTGTTATTTTAATCACTTTCTGTTTTGCTGCGTTTTTTGTGGCCTGCGAATTTGCGTTAGTGCAGGCCGCCCAAGTGCCATTGAAGAGGCCTTGGAAAATGGGACTGGTTCTCGGTCACGGCTTAAGCGGTCACTGAAGATGGTGACGAACCTGAACGAGTACCTGTCGACCACGCAAGTTGGGGTCTCGGTTGCCGGGATCATCCTTGGGTGGTTAGGGGAATCCACGTTGTCAGCAATTTTAATCGACCTGCTGAACGTGACCCACACGAATCCCGGCGGTGCTACGGCACACGCCATTGGGGCCGTTGTTGGGGTGCTGTTGTTGACCTACCTAGAAGTGGTCTTCACCGAAATTGTCCCTAAGAACATCTCAATTGATATGCCGATGCAGGTGTTGCGCTTTGTCACAACGCCACTGCATTACTTCCACATTGCGTTCTACCCATTTGTTTGGTTGCTGAACGTTTCGGCAAACGGCGTGGTACGCCTACTGGGCTTGCCAGTCGCTAACGAAGCTGACGAAGTGTTCTCTCAAGCTGAAATTTTGACCCTGTCACGAAACGCCGTGGCCGGAGGTGAGCTGGAGAAGAACGACTACGTTTACATGCAACGGGCCTTTGAGTTAAACGATAAGGTGGCCAAGGACATCATGATCGACCGGACGGCGCTAGTGGTGATCGACATCACGGCGAACGTTAAGGAAGCCATCACGATGTATTTACAAGAAAAATTCAGCCGGTTGCCCGTCGTAGCCGATGGTGACAAGGATAAGATCCTGGGTTACGTCTACAACTACGACTTGATCCGCCAGCAACAAGTTGACCCAACCATTCGGATCGACAAACTGCTGCGGAACATCTCAACGACACCGGAATCAACGCCAATTACAGAAGTGCTCCAACAAATGATTCGCAAACGGACCCCAATCGTCGTCGTCGTGGACGAATACGGTGGGACTTCCGGGATCATCACCGATAAGGACATCTACGAAGAACTCTTCGGAACTGTCCGGGATGAAATCGATGATGCGTCTAACGAATACATCTTCAAGCAACCAAATGGCACTTACCAAGTGAGCGGGAAGATGACGACCTACGACTTCGAGCGTTACTTTGACACCGACATCAAGGAATTTGATACGGGCGACATCGTGACGGTAGCGGGCTCCATTTTGGATAATCACCCGAACTTGAAGCAGGGCAGCATCATTAAGATCAAGAACTTTGATTTTAAGGTGCTGGACTACGAAAACTCGTTTATCAACTGGTTTGAAGTCACTGAAAATGAACCGATTCCGGAACCTGAGGAAGAGGACGACTAATTAAAAAGCCTCGAAAAATGCCGATTGGCGTTTTTCGAGGCTTTTTATCGATAGTTGCTGTCGTTTGTGTCCAGCTTAAGCATCTTCAGTTTATGAAATGATTCTGGCTTTCTGATAGTGAAGGA
>NZ_BBAD01000121.1 GCF_001311075.1 Secundilactobacillus similis DSM 23365 = JCM 2765 | reverse complement strand
CTGATATTCAGCCATTGCAATATATGAATCGCTGATCATCAACGTCAGTCGTTGTAATCCCGTGACTGAACGTGCAGTTAAGCACTTGAGATGGTCTGCAATGGCGACCAATTGCGCAGTATGAGATTCCGGTCAGCGGCTAGGTGGATGCTGTATCGCGATGATTGGTGGTTGTTGACGAACTTTCAACAACCGCCAATCATCGGGGACGAAGTTAAGACCCGCACGGTTTTTGGCGAGGCTTAACTTCGAGGTTTGAGACCGCCCTTTGGCTCAGACCGGCCCCACAGCAGGAACCTAGCCGCTGACCGGAATCGACAGTCTAAGCAAATCAACGCACTTCACAAACTGAACACACGAATGCTTACGCTGGACACAAGCGAAAGTAAAACAAAAAACGAGAACCCTACACAAAGAGTTCTCGTCACTGTTTGCAAGTTTCAATTATTGAATCTGTGCTAACGTTTGTGCCACGTGTTCGAGTGCCTTGTCGCGACCAATCAATTCGATTGATTCTGGCAATTCTGGCCCGTGCATTTCGTGGGTAACGGCGATTCGAATTGGCATCCAGAGCTTACGGCCCTTGATACCAGTGTCTTTTTGAATGGCCTTGATCGTCTGTAAAATTTTGACCGTATCAAAGATTGGTAAGTCCTTGATGCGTTCAGCGAATTCCTTCAACACGATTGGGGCAGTGTCGTTTGAAATTTCTTCCAAAGCTTCGCCACTGACTTGTTCTGGTTCGTTAAAGAACACAGAGGCCATGTCGTTGATTTGCGCCATGTAGCTCATTTGTTGCTTGTAAACGTTGATCAACTTACGCGCCCATTCAACCGTTGGGGCGTCTGGGTTTTCAGGCAAGTTCCCTGCTTCGATCAATTGTTGTAAGGCAAGATCCATCACAACGTCTTCGTCAGATGACTTCACGTATTGGTTGTTGATCCATTCCAGCTTCTTCTTATCGAAGGTTGCTGGTGACTTGCTCAACCGCTTTTCGTCGTACATCTTCACGAATTCTTTCAGTGAGAAGATTTCGTCTTCGCCAACTGGTGACCAGCCTAAAAGGATGATGAAGTTCAACAAAGCGTCTGGCAAGTAGCCCAACTTCCGGTACTGTTCAATAAATTGAAGCACCGTTTCGTCACGCTTCGACAACTTCTTACCCGTATCCTTGCTGATGATCAAGCTCATGTGACCGAACTTAGGTGCTTCCCAGCCAAATGCTTCGTAGATCATCAATTGCTTAGGGGTGTTGGCCACGTGGTCATCCCCACGGAAAACGTGGCTGATCTTCATCAAATGGTCATCCAAAACAACCGCGAAGTTGTAAGTTGGAATGCCATCCGCCTTCACGATCACAAAGTCGCCACCGATGGTATCGGAATCAAAGGAAACGTTGCCCTTAACCATGTCATCCCAAGCGTACGTCTTGTGTTCTGGGACGTGGAACCGGATAACTGGCTTCAAGCCCTTGGCTTCAGCTTCAGCCATCTTGGCGTCACGTTCTTCGGCGGTCAATCCTTCATATTCGTATTCGTAGTGTGGCATCTCGTGACGGGCCCGTTGGGCTTCACGGTCAGCTTCAAGTTCGTCTTCGGTCTTGTAAGACTTGTAAGCCTTGCCTTCTGCTAACAATTGTTCGATATATGGCTTGTAAAGTTCAGACCGTTCTGATTGACGGTAAGGCCCTACGTCACCTGGTTTGTCTGGACCTTCATCCCAGTCCAATCCCAACCACTTCAAGTTGTCGAGTTGGCTCTTTTCGCCATCTGCGACGTTCCGTTTCGTATCGGTATCCTCGATCCGAATGATAAACTTGCCCTTGTAGTGACGCGCAAACAAGTAGTTAAACAATGCTGTCCGTGCGTTACCAATATGCAAGTGTCCGGTTGGACTTGGTGCATAACGAACGCGAATTGAATCATTTGCCAATGTATTTTCCGCCTCTTTCAAAAATTTTCGACCTGCGAGCTAACCGACATTGGGTCTAGCCCACAAACAGGGGATCCAGTTCCAGTCAACATCGTGCTGATTGGAAGGTATCCCCTGCGTGAGTTTTACCCGTTGTCACCGGCCACGCATCATCGACATCATGTCCTAGTTTACAATGGAATATTCAAAAAGAAAAGTTTGAGCGTCGAATAACTTAATTTTTTCGACTCTTTGGTGCTGTTTTGGCCTTTGCTTTACGGGCGTTGTTCTTAGCAGCGGCCGCTTTTTCGGTAATTTCAGTTGTCGAATGGGCCGGCTTAGCAAAAATCATCCGACCGGCATCCGTTTGAATTGCCGAGGTAACGATAACATCCAGATGGTCATTCAGATAGAAACGACCGTCTTCAACGACCACCATCGTACCATCATCCAAGTACGCAACCCCCTGTTGACGCTCAGTCCCGTTTTTAACGACCATCACGTTCAAGTGTTCCCCCGGAATGACCCGTGGCTTCAGTGCATTGGCTAACGCGTTAATGTTAAGCACTTGAACGTTTTGAAATTCAATCACTTTGTTCAAGTTATAATCATTGGTCACAATGACCCCATTAACTTCCTTGGCCAAGCGAATCAACTTACTATCTACTTCAGGAATGTCCTCGTAATCCCCTTCATACATCTCGACCGGCACTAAGTTTTCATTTTGAAGTTTATTCAAAATATCCAACCCTCGCCGACCACGAACCCGCTTGATACTATCGCTTGAATCCGCAATGTACTGCAGTTCGTACAGCACGAAGTTGGGCACCAATAACGTCCCTTCAATGAAACCAGTCTTCACAAGGTCGTAAATTCGGCCATCGATCAAGATATTGGTATCCAAAATCTTGTAGTGGTGGTAATTTTCATCCAGTGGGCGATCAATGATGTTTTCACCATCGTCCGCTTTCTTCCCCCGAAATTGAAATAACTTTCGCCATTCATCCCGTTTGGTCGTCCCCATTCGGAACCCGAGGTAACCAAACAAGATCATCAGGATGATTGGCACGATGCCACCAAAGAAAACCGAATCAATCCGCGTCAACGGTGTCGAAATCAAAATGGCAAAAATCAAGCCGATAATGGTCGACACACTCCCAAATAATAGGTATGACGGGCTCTTTGACGTCAACGTTTTTTCAAACTGGTTGATCAGACGCTCAATTGAACCTGAAAGAATAAGGGATAATAGCCAAAGCACGAGCGCCCCAATCAACGGGTTTGAAATTTCATTGTTATACCACGTACGCGTCGTTAATCCGGTCAGTGCCCAGCATGCCGGTAAGTAAACGGCGCCAAGCCCGAGTCCGATAAACGCGAAGATTCCTTGAATAATGAGTCTTTTTTTGTTCAATAACCTTCACCTCCATAAATCTAACCTACGACAAAATCAACTTCAATGCGTCACCAATCGTCGCAACCCCAACCACGTCAATGCCAACGGGTGGCGTCCAGTCCTTTAGATTGTTCTTCGGGACGTAGATGCGCTTAAAGCCCAATTTTTGTGCTTCACTGACCCGACTTTCAATTCGGTTGACCCGCCGAATCTCACCCGTCAGGCCAATTTCACCAACGTAACATTCACTTGGATCAGTGCCTTGATCGCGGTAAGAACTGGCGATACTAATCGCCAATGCAAGGTCAACAGCGGGTTCGTCCAACTTAACGCCACCAGCCGCTTTCAAATAAGCGTCCTGATTTTGAAGCATCAGATTGGCCCGTTTTTCCAGCACCGCCATAATCAATGAAACCCGATTACGATCAATCCCAGACGATGTCCGCTGTGCATTTCCGAAGACGGATGGGGTTAACAAGGCCTGAATTTCGACCAAGATTGGCCGGGTCCCTTCCATCGACACAACGATCGCAGATCCGGTTGCATCCGCCAATCGCTCTTCCAAGAAGATTTCAGACGGATTCGACACTTCTTTTAGACCCGTTTCCTGCATTTCAAAGATGCCAAGCTCGTTGGTTGAGCCAAACCGGTTCTTCACTGCCCGCAAGATTCGGTAAGTGTGGTGTAAATCGCCTTCAAAATACAGCACGGTATCCACCATATGTTCCAAAATCTTCGGCCCAGCAATCGCGCCGCCCTTTGTCACGTGACCGACAACGAAAATGGTAATGCCCTGCGACTTCGCAATTCGCATTAACTCCGCTGTGACTTGGCGAATCTGAGACACCGAACCAATGGCGGAACTGATCTCTGGTTCGGACATCGTTTGCACCGAGTCGATCACCACGTAATCGGGCTTCATCTCGTCAATACTCTCCCGAATCCGACTCATATCGGTTTCAGGATATAAATAGAGGTTGTCACTCGAAACGCTTAATCGATTGGCACGCATTTTAATTTGGTTAGCACTTTCTTCACCGGAAACGTAAAGGACGGTTCCGCCAGTCTGACTCAACTGACCCGAAACCTGAAGTAAAAGGGTTGATTTCCCGATTCCGGGATCCCCGCCGATCAATACGAGGGAGCCCGGCACCACGCCACCACCGAGAACCCGGTTTAATTCCGCTAACTGCGTCTTGACTCGGGGTTCGCGTTGCGTTGATACTGCTGATAACTTTTCGGGTTTGCTAACCCGACCGCCAACCAGCGTCGTTGTTGCATGTTGCACACTTGGTGTCACAGAAGGAGCAACAACTTCTTCAACTAATGTGTTCCACTTGCCACAGTTTGGGCAGCGTCCCAAAAATCGGGGTGCTTGATAGCCACATTCTTGACATACAAATTGGGTTTTGCTCTTTGCCAATCCATTCTCTCCCTTAAATCGTTACCTTTGACTTTTACTAACCAATACTATTCTAGCATAGTGCACAGCAATTGAAACAGCTCCAACTTGAGTTTTAAACGCTTCTTAAAATTACTTGCCAGAAGACCCGAAACCACCCTGCCGTTCCGCTTGTGGTTGCCGTTCTTCATCAGCTAACAAGTAGTTCATGAAGATGCCTTGGCCAATTCGTTCGCCCTGTTTCAAGTGCACATCTGCCAGGCCGAAATTCAACACTTGCATGAAAATTTCGCCTTCGTTGTTCTCATTGTTATAGTAATCGGCATCGATTACCCCAATCCCGTTGGGAATCACCAATCCGCGCTTCAACGGATTACTTGACCGATTAGCTAAAATCAGCACTTCATCGTCACCCATGTAAGCCTTGATGCCGGTTGGGACTAAATACGGCTTCAAAATCCGCTTTGCTTTTTGCGCCTGAACGTCATCCACAGCACGCTCGTGACGAATCGCCCAAAGGACCTTCAAAAAATCAAGCTTCCAAATCGACGGCACCGTAAAGTCGGTTGCACTTTCGAAATCATACCCAGCCGCCCGCTTTGTTGTGCGATACGGCAGGTTTAGGCCAGCGTTGCGGTATTTTGAAACAATTTCAAATCCACGTGTCATTTTACTCGCTCCTTAAAAGTTTAGTTGCGTCATACTATCTAAATACATCACACCAATGTCTCCCCATCTTACACTATTTACTCGCTACCAAGCAACGAAATGCGGTACAATATAAGCCATAACGATTAAGGAGCGTGATGAATTTGACTCAATCTTCTAAAGCTGCTATCAGTAGCGACCAAATTGCGCGTTATCAGGCTCAATTTGCCGAACGCAAGGACGCAAAAGTCATCGAACGCGCAGTGACCCACCAGGGGATTTTAGCCACCAGTGCGGACTACGCCTCAGATACTGATATGACGCCGGTCTTTTCAATTGATTTGGACACCGGTAAAGTGGCCAACCAAAAGCAAAGCGGTCGTTGTTGGATGTTTGCCGCCCTTAACACCATGCGGCACCACTTAGCCGACCTCTTTAAACTGACCGACTTCGAACTTTCACAAAACTACACCTTTTTCTGGGACAAGTTCGAAAAATCAAACTACTTCTACCAAAACGTGTTAAACACCGCTGACCAACCATTGGACAGCCGGAAAGTGGCCTTCCTAATGGCTACCCCACAACAAGATGGCGGTCAATGGGATATGTTATGTGCCATCATCGAAAAGTACGGCATCGTGCCTAAGTCAGTGATGCCCGAAACCTACAGCAGTTCTAAGTCTAACGAACTGAATGGTACGTTAAACAAGAAGCTGCGTAAGGATGCTGTCACGTTACGTCAATTAGTCGCAGACGGTGCCAGCGAAGCCGACATTGCCAGCGCTCGTGACCGGATGCTAGGTGAAGTTTACCGTCTTCTCTGCTACACCCTCGGCGAACCCGCCCAACAATTCGATTTCGAATATCGTGACGATGATAAGAACTACCACTTGGATCAAAACCTGACCCCTAAGTCTTTCTACGACAAATACGTGGGTTGGGACCTCAACGACTACGTGTCGATCATCAACGGTCCAACCGCTGACAAGCCTTACAACAAAACGTACACCGTTGAAATGTTAGGTAACGTTTTGGGTGGCCGTGAAGTAAAGCACTTAAACGTCACCATTGATGACTTCAAGCAATTAGCCATCAAGCAACTTCAGGACGGCCAAAGCGTCTGGTTCGGCTGTGATGTTGGTCAAAGCTCTGATCGCCAAAAAGGGATCATGGATCTGAACGCCTACAATAAAAACGCCCTTCTTGATATGGATTTGACCATGACTAAGGCTGAGCGACTCGACTACGGCGAAAGTCTCATGACCCACGCCATGGTCATTACCGGCGTGGACCTCGTTGACGGCCAACCAACCAAGTGGAAGGTTGAAAACAGTTGGGGCGAAAAGGTCGGCACTAAAGGTTACTTCGTCATGAGTGATCGTTGGCTCGAAGAATACTGCTACCAAATCGTCATCAACAAGAAATACCTCAGCGATGAACTGAAACAAGCCCAAGCGCAAACCCCAACGGTCCTTGCACCATGGGATCCAATGGGCGCCTTGGCTTCACATTAACTTATTAATTTACCTTTTGGAACAGCCTCGATTGACCGATAACTGGTCAGTTGAGGCTGTTTTTGGTGTCGTTTGTGTCCAGCGTAAGCATGCCTCGTTTGTGAAATTCAGTGATTCTGGTTTTATATAGTGGGAAGATGCCGCGGGAGG
>NZ_BBAD01000120.1 GCF_001311075.1 Secundilactobacillus similis DSM 23365 = JCM 2765 | reverse complement strand
TCTTGTTTGCGGATTATCGGCAGCAGGACCGCACTCCCGAAAATTTATCATGAAGGCCAAACTGTCGCACGATGACAATCACAAACAACTCAGTAAAAGTTGAATACCAACGTAATGACATTGAGTCAGCAGCACGTTCAAACGAGTTGAGTCAATGTTCAGGCTAGACTTATTCATCACGGAAATGACGACTGATAACCGATTGTGGTGTTTACCGAGTTAACATCAATCGCTGTCATACTGTAGCATAACGTTCAGTTAAGCACTTGAGATGGTCTACAATAGTGCCGAATTACGACGATGTAAGATTTCGGTCAGCGGCTAGGTGTATGCTGTGTCGCGATAATTGGTGGTTGTTGATGGTCTTCCAACAACCGCCAATTATCGGGGACGAATTGAAGACTCGCACGGTTTTTGGCGAGTCTTCAATTCGAGGTCTGAGACCGCCCTTCGGCTCAGGCCGGCCCCACAGCAGGAACCTAGCCGCTGACCGGAATCGTAAGTCCACGCAAATCACCGCACTTCACAAACTGAACAGAAGAATGCTTACGCTGGACACAAGCGTAACTACAAAAATAAGCGTCCCAACTCATATTACGAGTCGGAACGCTATTTTAATTCACATCAACTACTCAAGAAAACATCTTCTTAGTCGCCTTAGCCAACGTCTTCAAATCCTTATCATACCGTGGTGTATCAACTAACCAATCCATCGGAATGCCAGTAAAGTGGTAGGCCGCAATTTCACCAGAACGAACGGCACTTTGTTCGGTAAAAATCATCTGGTAAGGCTGTTCAGCAAACTCACCCGTGAAGGCCAAGTTGGTGCTGTGAGCCGGAATTACTTCCGGACGATCCGTCTTGGCACGATTGTTAAATAACGCACTCGCGTATGGCATATAAACCGGAATATTGTTGATAATACTATCCAAAATAGCCGACTTCTTATCCATAATATTACCTGGACCTGGATCAACCTTAGACAACTGACCAATTAATTCTTCGGCCATTTCCTTACCGGTCATTTCGATGTACGGTTTTTCAATGAACTCACCGTGACGCCGTGGGTATAGGAAGTACCCCCAGATAACCGATTCATTTGGCTTTTGCGTCGTGAAGTGCGGTTGGTGGTGCACCACGATCGACATATTGACGTCGTTATGCCCTAACGGCGTAATTGGTCGCGTCGATAGGAACGAATTTAACGCATTTCCGGGAACCTGCGTTGTGATTCGCGTGATTTCATTCAGCAATAAGTGGTTCGAGGTGGTTAACGTAAAGCTGACCCACTCACTGGCGTTTCGATTCGCGAAGAACTTATCGGGATTACCTAGATTGTAGAAGCGCTCAGTGGCACGTTTCCACAGACTGGCAGCTGCCCCGTAATCCGGATTCTCTGGTGCCGGTGTGTCATAATCACCAATGGTAGCGGAATCGGTAATTGAACCATTTGTAAAGATAACGGCTGTTTGATCGTCCACGGGTACCGTTTCTGTTTCACCAGTGTCCACGTTGGTCATTTCCAAACCGGTGACAGTGATTTCATCTTGCATGGCCGTTTCTTTGAATTGCCAATCAGTTACCCGGCGATTCATGACGAACTGACAGCTGATCTTTCAAGTAGTTAATCAGCGGCAGCATAATGCTTTCATACTGATTATACCGGGTCCGGTTAACACCCACTAAGTGTTCGATCTGGGTAAATTCGTAAATCATCTGATGCATATACCGCCGAAGCTCTTGCGCTGAACTTTGAGTCCGGAACGCAAAAGTGGTTTCCCACATGTACCAAAAGTTGGTTTGGAAGATATGTGGATCATCCTTGAAATACTCAGCAATCGAGACGTTATCCAACCGGTTTTCTTCCTTATCGGGCATCAACACCAATTTTGTCAATAACGACCGGTCCTTACTGTTAAGGCCCAACTTACCACCATCAATAATGCCTTTGCCACCTTGAAGTAACCGCGCCTTATCAAAGGTTCGGTGAGCGGCGTCAAATTCGTGGGTATCCTCGGCAGCCGTCAAGCCAGCTTCAGTTACGGATGGCACTCGACCGAGCAGATCCATCAAATCAACGTAGGTTCGGTAGTTCAGCATCCGGCCGCCTCGAGCAATGTACCCCCGAGTATTTTCCATCGGGTGATTGACATTCCAGTAATCGTCCTTTGCGTCATCCATTTCGCTACCATCGTTCGCACCATGATCGTCTAACGCATAAAACGTAATTTGATCACCGTGCCAGTGCGCTTCTTGAATTAAATAAACGGCGGCTGCCATGTTGGACAGCCCAGCACCAATCATAATTGCCTTTGTTTTGACCATAAAGATGACCTCCCTGATAAACTAAGTTAATTAGTGGCGGTAATGATAAACCGCGCCACCCACGATGAGACCAGTCAGCAATAGGCTGGTCGTCAAGTGTCGAATGAGGTGTTGATGATGACGATGCTTCATGTTGATCACCCGCCTTGGTTGATATTTTGTTTACGCTTACATTGTAAAATACAAGGCACGGTTGTGATATAGACAATCTAGTCGGTTTGTCCAAACTGGCTGAGCTGTTGCCCATTTTTTAAGGCTAATTCAACCGACCCGTTTAACATCAACTCAACTCGTTGAATCACGGTGGCTTTCGGTTCAGCCAAATCAGCGTTCAACCATTGCACAAACTGCATTACCAACGCCCAACCGTAAAAATTGGTAATCGCATCTTTTAAAAATGGCGCCACGTCTGGTTGAATATCCAGCACCACGCTTCAACCATTTCACTGGAAATCGCGTAGAGCGACTGTTCAAGCAAGTCACGCCCAACCGATTGAAAAAGGTGGCGGCAAAACTGGCGATTATCAGCAATGTAATCTAAAGCAACATCTAATCCGCCCTGCCAGGTATTCAGTTGGCGATAGTGGGCTAACTGATCTAAAACGTCGTGCTGCAACGTCCACTCCAGTAGTGCGTAAATATCCTCAAAGTGATAGTAGAACGTATTGCGAGTTACATCAGCGCGTTGTGTCAGTATATCGATGGTGACCTTGTTAAGTGGCATTGTCTCCAAAAGCGTTTTAAATGCCTGCGCTAGTTTTAACTTTGTATCGGTTGCGATACCAATCCCTCCCGTTATTACTTGATAGTTCAACTTATTATACCGCAAACCACTGGTCGACTTACAAGATAGCGCCTAAGGTTAACTACTTTGTTACAATTTATTAACCGCAACCTAAAAAAACCACCTACGCAGTTTTGCATAGGTGGTTCAAATTAAACAATTGATGACTGGTGCCTAAAATAGGCGTCATCATTCAAATAATAGCAAACTTCTCATTTAAGCCTTGTCAGTATCCAACATCCAAGCCAACGCCAGGGATTTTTCACCTAAGTGCGTCCCGATGACTGGGCCGAAGTAGCCGCGTTCAATCGGAATATTGGGGAACTTGGTCTGAATCTGCTTCAACCAGTTTTCGCCACCCTCGGGGTCATTCCCATCGATCACAATGGCTCGAAGTGGATAGTCAACTTGATCCAACGCTTCTTGGAAAATATCTTCTACTCGAACTAAGGCCTTTTTACGTGACCGAACCTTTTCAAAAGCCACAATTTCATGGCTCGTTTCGTCGAAGGTTAAAAGTGGTTTGATCTTCAATAAACTTCCAATAAAGGCCGATGCGTTAGACAAACGACCGCCACGAACAAGGTTCTGCAAGTCATCCACAATGAAAACTTCATCAATGGTGGCTCGGACCGCGTCCAATCGCGCGATAATCTCGTCCACTGTCGCATCCTTAGCCGCCATCTTAGCTGCTTCGATGGCCAAATAGCCCATCAACTTCACGGTAATTTGAGAATCATAGACCACCACGTGGGTGTTTTCTAGATGCTCATTGACTTGACGAAGTGAATTAACAAAGCCCGAAATCGTGCTGGCCAAGTGAATACTAATAATGGTATCGTAACCGTCATCACCCAATTGCTGGTAAAGTTGAATCATCTCACCTAGTGGTGGTTGTGACGTGCTGGGAAACGACTTTGAGGTTCGGAGCTTATCCCAAAAATCATCCGTTGTAATATCGACACCTTCGTTGTAAGACCGTCCGTCAATAATGACTGGAATCGGGACAACGTGAATGTGGTATCGTTGACATTCTTCTGCTGACAAATAGCTGGTACTATCGGTAACCACAGCTATTTTCATCGCAAACACCCGTTTCTTTTTCAAATTTTAGCTTGATTAACATTCTAACAGTTTTTTGGAACAGTGTCCATTAGCGGCCCATGAGATTGTCTCACCGTTCCTAATTAGCACGTTCAATACTGCGCGCTAATCGCTTTAACAAGATTTTCATCATCTGTTGCTCATCTTCTGGCCAGTAGTGAAAAACTGCGTCCGTTAGCGCGTCATAGTCATTATCAATATTGAGCAACGCCTCCTCGCCACTTGGCGTTAAGGCGTACTCTAATTGCCGGCGATCTTTGCCGACTGCTGTTTTGGAAGTGAATTGTTTTTCCGTTAAGTTTTTTAACTGACGACTTAAAGTTGAATTATCTAATTGCATCGCTTCAGCCATAGCATCTTGCGTAATGACGCCCTGTTTGATTTGGCGCAAGAGTTTCCACTCTGCAATCGTAACCCGATACTGTTTCGTCAGTTTACTCGTCCGACTCTGTAACGTCTTAGCAGCCACACTCAGATTCTCCAATATATCATCCATCGTCAGTCATCCCTTCATAATTAAAATCCTTAATTGTATTATACATGTTGGCGCTTTAAAACGCTACGAGAACCCCGGACTTAACTGATGATGACAACGAAGTGCTAAAATTTAACTGTTTTTTATAATTCCATTCAGAATCAATAAAATGTCCAGACTAACTGCTTCTCTCTCTTCTGGGTATCTGCTATACTAGACTTTGTATGTCTCAAAGAAAGTATTGAATAAACTTAAGGAAGTGAACACATGTCATTTGACGGTACGTTTACCCACGCGATGGTGACTGAACTTAACCAACAGTTAGCCAGTGGTCGGGTGTCAAAAGTCAATCAGCCTTACGATAATGAAATTGTGCTGACGATTCGGGCTAATCGAAAGAGTCACCCCCTACTGTTATCAGCTAACCCCACCTTCGCCCGGCTGCAAACCACAGCCATCCCCTACGTTAACCCGGTAACGCCAACTAACTTTACCATGATGATGCGTAAATACCTGAGTGGCGCGATTTTGACTGGTATCAGCCAAGCACAAAATGACCGGGTCGTTCACTTGGATTTCACCAGTCGTAACGAGTTAGGTGATCAGGTCGCGCTGCGATTGATTATTGAAATCATGGCCCGGCACAGTAACGTCATGCTGGTCGATACCGCAACGATGACGATTTTGGATACCATCAAACACGTTGGGAGTGACCAAAACCGTTATCGGACGCTATTGCCTGGCGGTCACTATATCAACCCACCAAAACAGGATCTGCTGAACCCGTTTGATGGCCCGGATGATCAGCTCACCGCCCTCGTTCAACAATATCCGAATGAAGCGGTGCTCGCGCAACAACTCCGACAACGTTATCAAGGACTCGGTAAAGATACGGCGCTAGCACTCGCGCGTCATTTGCACCAATCAACCGACTACGAGGCATTGTTCCGAGAATTCTTCGCGCGCTTTGACCATCCAGAGCCAACGTTGACGGTCAACGAAAACGGCAAAACTGAATTTTCCGCCTTTCCGTACAATCAACCAGAAACGACTCAACAATCATTCGACACATTAAGTGAACTCTTAGACTTCTACTATCAGGACCGTGCCGAGCGAGACCGCGTCCAGCAACAAGGGAGTACCTTGATTCACGTTGTCCGTAATGAATTGAAGAAGAATAAAACGAAACTCAAAAAATTGCAGGCGAGTCTCGATTCAGCTGAAAATGCGGATGATTTTCGCATCAAGGGCGAGTTACTCACCACCTACTTATCCCAAGTCACTCGTGGCATGACCAGCATTGAGCTGCCGAATTTCTACGATGAGATGAAGCCACTTAAAATCAGCCTCTCAAATCAAATTAGCCCGTCGCAAAACGCGCAGAAGTATTTTAAAAAGTACAACAAGCTTAAAGCGTCGGTCAAATACGTCACGGAACAAATGACGATCACTCAAGCTGAAGTGAACTATCTGGAAAACATTGCTACTCAAATCGAGTTAGCAGCGCCAAAAGACCTGACCGATATTAAGTTAGAGCTGCAACAAGGCGGTTACTTACGCGATCACGAACACCGGCGGAATGCTAAGAAGAAGCGGCAACCAATCTCTAAACCGGAACAGTTCGTGGCCAGTGATGGCACCCCAATCGAAGTTGGTAAAAACAACTTGCAAAACGAAAAACTGACCTTACACAGTGCAGCTAAAACCGACGTTTGGTTGCATGTGAAGGACATGCCGGGTTCTCACGTCATTATTCATGATAACGCCCCTTCTGACGAGACCCTCTTAGAGGCGGCCAACATTGCGGCCTACTACTCTAAAGCCCGTCAGTCGAGCTCGGTTCCAGTTGACTATGTTCAAGTCAAGCGCATCAAGAAACCCAACGGTACTAAACCTGGTTACGTAATTTATGAAGGTCAAAAAACCCTGTTTGTAACGCCTGACCGGGCTGAAGTTGAATCACATCTTAAAAAATAGGTTGTTTACTGCGACTCAACTACGAAAGCCTTGGAGAAGATCTCTTCAGGGCTTTTTGCTGTCGTTTGTGTCCAGCGTAAGCATTCTTCTGTTTAGTTTGTGAAGTACAGTGATTTGCTTGAACTTATGATTCCGGTAAGCAACTAGGCTCCTGCTGTGGGGCCGGTCTGAGCCAAAGGGCGGTCTCAGACCTCAAATGCAAGCCTCGCCAAACCCCGTGCGAGTCTTACATTTGTCCCCGATGATTGGCGGTTGTCGGAAGGACACCAACAACCACCAATCATCGCGACACAGCATCCACCTAGTCGCTTACCTACATCTTACGTTGACGCAATTCGGTGCTATCGTAGAACATCTCAAAATGCGTCGAACGGCAACGTAGCATATCTGATTAGCATAACGACGTCCAACTGATACGTTTTCACATCGACAATCGTTGGTCCATTGCGGTTACTGAACATTGACCATAATTGCGTCTGCAGTTGTCGAGTTATTGTTCAGCGTTGCTATCACACAGTTTCGTCAGCTTCAGAATGTGACATTCAACTGTTCTGGTTGCCGACAGCGCACTATGTAGCGGGAGGCGGAGGCGCGCGAGGCTCAGCAGTGTCGGTATGACTTGGGCAATCGTGCCCCGTGGGGTTCGGGGTGCGAGTGCCTTAGTCATACGCGGGTCCGGAGAGATCCGGCATGGCGGTCCTCAGCCATTCCTAGCTCGTAG
>NZ_BBAD01000119.1 GCF_001311075.1 Secundilactobacillus similis DSM 23365 = JCM 2765 | reverse complement strand
TCGACAGCAAAAAAAGCAGTTCACTTCCCGATAATTCATATCAGAAGTGAACTGCTTTTTAGTTAATCGCGAATCAAGGCTGCAACCCATGCAGCAAAAACTCGCAGATTTCGTTGGTTGTGGCATCAATATCAAGGCATTCATCGCTCATGATGATGTTTGGAATCAAGTAGCCCACGATGACGCCGCAAATCGTGCGGACGATTCGCATCGAGTCCCATTTGACTAACTCGCCCTTATCTTGATAACTCACAAACAGTTGGTTGATTGCTGATTGCAGTAAGACCCCCAACCGTGTGGTCAGTTCCTCTAAAATTTGAGGTTTTTTGACCATTTCTTGAATCATGATCTTCATTTCAGCGCGGTTGTCCATCGCATAGACAATGCGATCACGCACGGCAAAACGAAGAAAATCACTGAATTCCAAGATTTGAGTCGCCTGCAAATCTTGAACGAACTCCCCCGCAACTCTCGGAAAAATATCCTGCAAGAACGGCTTTAACACCGCCTGCAGTAGCCCATCCTTGGTTTTAAAATGTTTGAATACCGTGCCTTCTGACACCCCTGCCAGTTTTGCAATATCCAACGTACTGGTATTTTCATACCCCTTTTGTGCAAAAAGGGTCAAGCTTGCTTTCAAGACGCTACGTTGCTTGTCAGACAGATTTGCCGTATCCAAGTTGTTCGCAAAAAGCGTCTCCACATCCGTATGCTTCATGATTAAATCTCCAGTTTATTTTTTCAACGGTCACCGATTAGTGCTGGTGAGCCAGTTGCGCCGTCACCTGATCAGTCGTTGATTCTTCGCGAGTTGTTGTCCGTTGCGCAGCTAAGTTCTTATTGGCCGTTGCCATCATCAAGCGAATCCGGTTCAGTTGGTTAACCACTGAAGTGCCGGGATCATAGTCGATCGGCGTGATGTTGGCCCCGTGGAATTGACGCCGAAGTTCTTTGATCATACCTTTACCCACAATGTGGTTTGGCAAGCAGCCGAATGGTTGCATGCAGACAATGTTTGGCACGCCGCGCTTCAACAGTTCAATCATTTCACCGGTTAGGAACCAGCCTTCACCAGTTTGGTTACCCAGTGATAGGATCTTGCTGGCATCATCGGCAACTTTTTCGATTGCTTCAATGCCTTCAAACCGCTTAGAGGCATTCAAGGCCTTTTGAAGTGGCTGTTCACACCACTTGATAACTTGAAGCGCAAACTCTGCAAACCACTTCGCTTTAGCGGAAGCACCTAAATGCTGATACCGGTACACTTGATTATACAGCGAATAGTTCATGAACCAACAATGTCGGGCACGACCGCTTCGGCACCTTCAGCTTCCAGTAAGTGAACCAGATCATTGTTGGCGATTGGGGAGTATTTAACCAAAATTTCACCCACTAACCCAACTTTCGGCTTCACAACGTCTCGTAATGGCACGGTGTCAAAGTCTTGAACAATTTGGGCCACGTTGCGCTTAAATTCCTTAAAGCTTCCCTTTTCAACGGATGGTTTAACTAGCGCCAGCCACTGATCATGCATCTTATCGATCATGCCAGGTTCCGTTTCGTACGGCCGGGTGCGGTAAACAACTTGTTCGAAGAGGTCCCCGTATAAGAAGGCGATGGCGACCCGCCGGAGTAATGGCAAGGTCATCTTGAAGCCGCTAGTGTGTTCAACCCCTTGGTTCCCTAACGAAAGCGAAACAACTGGGACCTTTTCAAAGCCGACATCCTTCAACGCTTTTCGAATCAATGGGATGTAGTTGGTTGCCCGACAACCACCACCGGTTTGGGTCATCATGACCGCCGTGTGATTCAAGTCGTATTTACCACTCTGAAGTGCTTCTAGCATCTGACCAATGGAGATGATGGCTGGGTAGCAGGCATCGTTGTTGACGAATTTTTGGCCCACATCCACTGACTTACGGTCGTTCATTGGCAGGTTGACCACGTTGTATCCGGAAGCCTTTAAGGCAACGTCAACCAACCCGTGTTGGTGAATTGGCGACATCATTGGTAAGAGTAACGTGTAGCCATCCTTGTGCATCTCTGGGGTGAAATCAACTGGTACGTCGTTATCGTGAAGTTTAACCGGCAAGATCTTGCGGTTTTGACGTTCTTTAACGGCGGCCTTCAATGACCGGAGCCGAATCCGAACAGCCCCCATGTTGGTTCCTTCATCGATCTTCAACGAGGTGTACAACCGGTTATACTGACTCATAATTTCTTCGACTTGGTCGGTATCGATAGCGTCGATCCCACAACCAAAGGAGTTTAATTGCACAAATTCCAATTGAGGGGTCTTAGCCGCGATTCGAGCAGCAGCGTAAAGCCGTGAGTGATAAACCCACTGATTCACGACCCGCAAGCCTTCACGTCACCCAAGTGGGCAATTGAATCTTCGGTCAACACGTGGAAGCCTTCAGCGGTCATCAGTTGTGAAATACCGTGGTTAACTTCTGGATCCAAATGATATGGCCGACCCGCTAACACGATCCCGTGTTCACCAGTCGTCATCAGCATCCGCATGGTATCTTCACCACGGTCCCGAATTTGTTGCTTAAAGTGTTCGAGTTCATCGTAACCGGCATCGAGGGCTTCGACGATTTCTTGCTTGCTGATGCCCCAGCTCTTAAAGCTGTCATACAGATTGTTGGCCGTTGATTTACGATCAGCCAAGTTCAAGTATGGCGAAATCAGATCAACATCGCCGTTCGTGATTTCATCCACGTTATTGCGGATCACGTTCGGATAAGATTGAACGATTGGGCAGTTAAAGTGGTTATCCGCGCTGTCATTTTCATCTACTTCGTACACAACAGCTGGATAGAAGATCGTTTCAAAACCGCGATCGATCAATGCTTGAATGTGGCCATGAACCTGTTTAGCCGGGTAGCACACCGTATCACTAGGAATGGTTTCCATCCCTTTTTCGTACTGGTCTTTATTCCCCTTAGGCGATAATTTAGCTTGAATTCCCAACTTAGAGAAGAAGGTTTGCCATAATGGGTAGTTTTCGTACATGTTCAATACTCGCGGAATGCCGAGAACCCCACGCGTAGCCTGCTTTTTGCGAAGTGGCCGGTAGCTGAACAATAACTTGTATTTTTCAGCAACTAAGTTGACTTTACCGTTATCGCGAGGAACCCGTTGCTTAAGGCCTCGAGCTTCACCACGTTCGCAACGGTTACCCGTTACAAATCGACGGCCATCGTTGAAGATGGTGATGGTCAATGCACAGTTATTTTCACAGATGCCGCAGTGCATGTATTCCTTCTTGAAACTCAAGTTATCCATTTGGTTGACATTCAATAGAGTGGTTTCATCACCAGTTTGGTAATTATCTTCGGCAATCAAGGCAGCCCCATAGGCCCCCATCAAGCCGGCAATATTAGGCCGAACAACTTCACAGCCCGCAATTTTTTCAAAGGCTCGTAAAACGGCTTCGTTATAGAAGGTCCCACCTTGACACACAATGTGGTGCCCCATATCTTCGACCCGCCGCATCTTGATGACTTTAAACAGTGCGTTCTTGATGATCGACATCGACAATCCGGCGGCAATATCACCAATCGTGGCGCCCTCTTTTTGAACCTGCTTCACTTTGGAGTTCATGAAGACGGTACACCGTGATCCTAAATCAGATGGGTGTTTGGCCAATAAAGCGGCTTGCGCGAAATCTTCAATTTTATAATTCAAAGAGGTTGCGAAGGTTTCCAAGAAAGACCCACACCCTGATGAACAAGCTTCGTTCAACTTAATCGTCGAAAGCGCATCATTCTTGATGGTCATGGCCTTCATATCCTGACCGCCGATATCGAGGATGAAATCAACGTCTGGTTGGAAGTAGTGTGCGGCCCGGTAATGGGCAACCGTTTCAACTTCCCCAACGTCAACCATCAGGGCATTTTTGATCAAATGCTCCCCGTAACCAGTTACGGCGGCTTTACCAATCGTGACGCCAGCCGGAATCTTGGCATACATATCCTTTAAAATGGTCTTCGTCTTGGCGAGCGGATCGCCGTCGTTACTATCGTAGTACGTGTACAGTAATTTATGATCGTCGCTGACCAAGGCAACCTTCGTCGTCGTTGACCCAGCATCGATTCCCAAAAAGGCCGTCCCCTGATAACTAGCTAAATCTCGAGAATCCACCTTTGCCATCGCATGGCGTTTTCGGAATTCTTGTAACTCATCATCATCTTTAAATAAGGGTTCCAGTGAATGACTAGGATGCATCCCTGAATCATCACCATTGAGGAGTTGATCCAATAGTGCGGTAAGGCTGGTCATTGGTTGATCCGTTGCGTACAGTGCGGCACCCTTTGCAACGAACAGTTGTGGATCTTCTGGGAAGATGACTTGTTCTGGTGTCAACGCCAACGTTTCAATGAAGCGTTCTCGTAGTTGATCCATAAAGTAAAGTGGCCCACCCAAGAACGCAACGTTACCCCGAATCTTGTGACCCGCAGCTAATCCGGAAATCGTTTGATTGACAACTGCTTGAAAAATGCTGGCCGCAATATCCGCCTTATGGGCACCATCGTTGATTAGTGGTTGCACGTCGGTCTTGGCAAACACCCCACAGCGACTAGCAATTGGGTAGATGGTTTCAGCATCGCGTGCCATCACGTTTAAGCCGTTGGCATCGGTTTTTAGTAAGGTTGCCATTTGATCGATAAAGGCCCCGGTCCCACCAGCACAGCTCCCGTTCATCCGTTGTTCTAGTGAATCACCAAAGAACGTGATCTTTGCATCTTCACCACCAAGTTCAATCGCAACGTCGGTTTGGGGAATCAGCGTTTCGACCGTCTTCGTGCAGGCGATCACTTCTTGAATAAATTTTAGGTTTAATAAGTTCGCTAACCCGATTCCGCCAGAACCGGTGATCGTGCATGCTAATTGTAGCTTTGGGTCGAGTTCGCCTAACGCTTCACGCAAGATTTTTTCAGTTGCGGCCTTAACATCGGAATAGTGTCGTTCATACCGTGAAAAAACGGTGTGGTATTGACTATCCATTACCACCAACTTAACTGTCGTTGACCCAACATCGATCCCGCCGTAGTATAATTGTTCCGTCATCTCAATCACCCCTATTGATTAACATCCGTTTGCTAGTTATTGTTTCTGATAGTGACTGCTCACTTACTCATACTGGTTAAAAAAAGAACCAGCCGTAATTGTTCAGTTACTAACTGATAAGCTGTTTCGTCACCCGACACTTAGTCGATTACTTGAGTTTAAACGCATCAAGTAGAGTGACCACTCACTTGTTAGTATAACAAGCTATTCACGAACTTCAATCGCATACTGGAAATATCACTAATGGGAATATTCGTGCATTTTTAAGCTGTATAAATGAGTTGTGTTAAATATTCATTTCTTCACATATTGGTCAAAGACAAAAAACTAGCGCTTGAACTCAGATTAAGAATTCAGACGCTAGTGACATGATCCGAGCATCTCGGACCAGTTGTTACCATAAATTATTGAATCAAATTAAAGTGCTTCAACCCATTAACGATACCGTTATCCATGTTGGTTGTCGTAATGTACGCGGCCTTTTGCTTGGCAAGGTCGTGACCATTCGCCATCGCAATTGGGGTGTCGACCATCTCAAACATCTGCAGGTCATTGAGCTGATCGCCAAACGCATAGGTTGGAACGTTCGCCAAATGAGCCGCATCCAGTAAAATCTCGATTCCGGTTCGCTTGGAGACACCCGCCTTCATGGTATCTAAGGCTCTTGGGTTATTCCGAACTAACGACAGCTGGCCATCAAACGCCTTTTGATAAGCAGCTTCCTTATCGTAATTAAACACGTTCATAAAGTTGATTGGTGCGCGTTGATAAAATTGCGGATCCACCACGGCATTTAAATGAAGCAGTTTAAAATTCGTTGTGGTTAAATCATTGGCTTCACTTAACCGAAATTCGCGGTTATTAAAGTAGCCAACGGCATCCCCCTGCTTTTCAGCGTATTCGGTAAATGCGGTGAGTAAGTCCGGCGCAATCACTTCGGCATGGAGTTTTTGACCCCGATACTGAACGTAACTGCCATTCGCACTCACAACAGAATCGATCCCGGTTTCATCCAAAACGTCCTGAATCTCAAAAATATTGCGGCCCGTTGAAATGACTGACAAAATATTATGTTGCGACATCTGTTTGATTGCCGCAATACTAGTCGGCAACACGTGCTTTTGATCATCAAACAGTGTCCCGTCTAAATCAAAAAAGACAATTGCATCATACACGTTCCCGTTCCTCCTTTACCTGATACCTATATTATACACGGGTACTGGTGAGGTAGCGGCGCTAACGCCTTATCTACCGGCAATTCGGACGACTAACCAGGTGATGTCGCATCGTAGGACACCTACTCAGATTCTGCAATAAATTAAAGTTAATTAACTTACATATTGAGTCAGCTTGACTGCTCTCACTAAATTATTAAGTAAAGCTAGATGTAGTAGCTCGAAATTTGTGGTACACTAGATTTCGCATATTTTATTAAAAGAGGGGCTATTATGGTGATAATTACAGCCGGAATGATTGGTGTCGGAAAAACAACGTTAACGGGAATGCTCGCAGACCACTTGGGAACAAAGGCTTTCTTTGAACCAGTGGGTGACAACCCCGTTTTGCCACTGTACTATTCAGATCCTAAACAGTACGGATTTTTACTTCAAATTTACTTTTTAAACAAGCGGTTCGGTATGATCAAGCAGGCCTTGGCCGATGATAATAACATCCTTGACCGTTCAATCTACGAAGACGCCCTGTTCACTAAAGAAAACAACGCTGAAGGCAACATTTCAGACACCGAACTTTCGGTTTACCTGACCCTGTTGGATAACATGATGAACGAATTAGACATGTTACCAAAGAAGGCCCCTGATCTGCTGGTTTACGCTGATAGCGATTTCGACACGATTCTTTACCGTATTAAGAAGCGTGGTCGTGATTACGAACAAATCGACGAACACCCTGAACTAAAAGCCTACTACTACAAGATGTGGTCCGCTTACCGCAAGTGGTTCGACGAATACGATGTCAGCCCTAAAATTAAGGTCGACTTACAAAAGTACAACTTGGAAGACCCCGAGAACGTCAACACCATCTTGGGCCAAATTGACGATGCACTGACTGAGATTCGGACACCTGATTCGGTTTCGGATGCGATTTAATAAACGCTAATGAGAAAGTCCTGTAGAAATATATTTCAGGACTTTTTTTACTGTCGTTTGTGTCCAGCGTAAACATCATTGCTGTTAGTTTGTGAAGTGCGGTAATTTGCTTGAACTGTCGATTCCGGTCAGCGACTAGGTTAGCTGCGCTGGCCGGCCTGAGCCGAAGAGCGGTCTCAGTCCTCGAATTCAAGTCTCGCCAAAACCCGTGCGAGTCTTGAATTCGTCCCCGATAATTGGTGGTTGTTGGAAAATCATCAACAACCACCAATT
>NZ_BBAD01000118.1 GCF_001311075.1 Secundilactobacillus similis DSM 23365 = JCM 2765 | reverse complement strand
AAATTGGCGTGGTTATCGTGAATTTCACCCTGCCAGATATGGAAACTATGGCAAAAATTATGACAACTGGATTGTTATTTATCAGCTAGATCATGATGAATTGATTTTGTTATTGGTTGCAACTGGCTCCCATGAAATCTTGAATCAATAGCTATAGGTTAGGGGTACTTATAAAAAATAAATCAAAATAACCCCAATATCTAAATTATAGATATTGGGGGTTATTTTTTCAATGTTTTTGAGGGGCTATTTGAGAATTATAGCCCCTTATTTTTGGTAGATTGCAAATTTAATCCGAATTTTTTGACAAATTAGTCAGCATCACTTGGTAAGGTGTTTGCCAGTTAAGCACTTTAAGGGGGCGTTGGTTAATTTCGAGTAACGTCGTTGTTAAATCTTGAGCACTAATGTGCTCAAAACAAGTCCCCTTAGGGTAAAAATAACGTAAGTCCGATTGAATCGTTCATTACTGACGCGTTCAGCGGGCGTGTAAGCATGGCAGTAATAGGTCTGAATACCGTATTGTGGTTCAAATGACACTAGATTGCTAAACTCAGTTCCACGATCGACAGTAAAGGTGTGTACCGGTCCCTTAAAAGTTGTTAGAAACATAGTTAGGGCTTCATTAACAGTCGCCGCTGTCCGATCTTTTAATCGGTAAGCCCAAAGAAAACGTGATTTGCGATCAATTAGCGTTAATAAAGCAGCCTTGCTATGTCCACGAGGTCCAACCACTGTATCTATTTCAAAATCACCGATGCGGTTACGTTGGTTAATCACAATTGGTCGTTGTTCAATTGAACGCCCTAATGATTGATTATATTTAGAACGTTTGTCAAGGTTACGCCGTTGGCGTAGCCCATGTTCAGGTAGTTCACTCAAGGAGAATTCAATTTTCCCCTGATATAGCCAATTATAAATAGATTTAGTGGCTAGTTTAAGCTCATGCGCAATCACTTCTGGTGACCAGCTTAGACGTAAATGGTTTAGAATGGTTTGCTTTAATTTGGCATTCAGTTTAGTTTTTCGGCCACAATGCGCCCGTTTAGATTCAGCGTTGGCCTGTGCTAATTCAGCTTGATAAGGTTGACAACGAGATAATTCATAAGAAATCGTAGACGGAGATCGTTTTAACCGCTCAGCCATTTGGATATTGGTCAGTCCTAGCTCACAAAAGGTTTCAATTTTAATTCGTTCAGAATAGGTTATACTAGACAAAAGATCAGCTCCTAAAAAATGGGTTTGTGGTAAACACCATTTTAAAGGAAGCTGATCTTTTTTGTCCGAACAGCGTTCGGATTAATTTTACAATCTACCTTTTAAGTCCTATGAATAATTCAGGATATCAATAATCTTTTTTAGTGATCGTCCTGGTTTTGCCTTGTTCCACCCAGCTATATATCTTGTATGATCTAAAAACAAAATATTATGAGGTATAATTCTATCCTTTTCTTTTTTTGCATTCGCAAATTCCTGTTTAATAATTTCTGACGATTTCTTACTCAAAATCAGCACATAATCATGTGGATGCTTTTTTAATATCTCGATAAATCGACAAAAGGAAGAATTATTGTCCATATCATCTTGTTTAATCATTGATGTTTTTTTCTCTGAAGGACGTCCAAAGAAGTTAAAGTAGATTATTTTATTTAGATTTTCAGCAATTTGCTCATACGAAGGTTCGGTTTTTGAAGGATAGTAAGCCATTAACTTAGGAATTTTAGTAAACATCTCTATTTTGGGATTCTCGTTGTTTTGTAACTTATCAACTGTTCGTTTCACCAAAAAGCGTGTATTAAACCAATCAGTTCCGTCAGCAATATGATACTTAGCTACAAATTGCGAATCATTTAGGTGATACCAATCGGTTGGATTATATGTCTTTTCATACTCTTCAGGTAATTGGAAATAATGTGACTCGCCAACTACAATTAGTTTTACTTTAGCCTTTTCATAATTAGGACCAATCCAAGGTGCAATTGATGGATGTTTGCAACTCATACTATTCATAATAAAATAACCTCCGAAATCATTTAGTACTGTTACGAAGTCTGAAATTTGCTATTAAAAATAGAAGTGTTGATTTAAAAATGTAAATTTACACTATGTTGTTAAATCATTCATTAGAAACTGTTTAATAAAACTGAATGATGTGCTTAACCTTGTGTAATATCGTCGCACCTCCATTACCTTTAGGTGTTATTAGCTTAGTTGGCGATATTCTTTTAAACTTAAAAGTCATGTAAACATGTCCTAAGCTTAAATACCCCCTAATATAATAATAGTGGCCATGTTTAACAGTTTGCATAATTTTATACGGATAAACATCGGATTGTGTCATTCCAGCCATAATTCGATGTCGACTGATTGTGTAAAAGATTGCGTGTCCTGACGAAGGATATTCTTCCCAATTTCCACGTAAGTATGTTGGGACAGTATTTTTCCAAGCCTTAGCATTAACGGGCCTGTTAATGCTAAAAATTCCTACAACTGCAACTAATAGTAGTAAATTCAGTTGAATCCATTTTTTCATTTCCTTTTCCTCATTCTATTATCTATTTAAATTAAAATATGACCTATTACCTGAATTATTCACCAGAAACTCCATGTTTATTTTTTAGAGAATACAAAGTATTTTATTATATGGTTTTTAAGCATAATTGCTACCACCAAAGCCACCATTTCTTATTTTTATGATGGTTTTGTCCTTTTAAATTTTTGAGTGAATTATCCTTTTCTAGTCCCATTGCAGCCTTGATATTATGAACATCTGTGTTATTCGATATATATCGATTACCTTCTTTATTTGGTGTTTTGCTTGGCGATAATTTGGTGATTATTTGTTGAATTCTCTGTTTTGAAACATCCAATTCATCAGCAAGTTCTCTAATAGTTTTAGGCATTGTTTCCAAACCCATTCCGGAGTTCAGCAAGCATTTCTTGTCTTGTCTGATCTCTTATTTTTTTATCATGCTCAATCTGTCGTTCGGCTAAAATCCGTTTTTCAGTTGAGCCTAGTGGTAGGCCTTTAACTTTATCGGTAGCGCGCCATTTTTCTTGTTCTGTTAATTCACCATTATGCTCGATATTAAAAAGTTTTTGACGCTCGTCTTGGAACTTACCTTGGGAAAAGTCGTTTGCGTCTTTTCTTTCAGGCTTCCAAGTAAAAGAATACCCAATCACTGGTTTCCCGCGGCCTTTACCATATTTTTTCCGAATAGTTAATCCTCTAAAAAGTGGAGTTAATTCTTCTTTGATTGGTTTAATAACTTTTTTATCAATATTTGAGGGACTACTCCAATAACTTTTAGGGATATCAAGTAACTCAAAGAAATCTTCTTTGGAAAAATAAGAATAACCAGTAGTTCTAAATTGCTTAATTAAACGAAACATAGTTTTTGCGTAGCTACTTTTTAAATTCCTAAATTCTGTTAAGGCATAACGAACCCAACTTTCTAAATCGTTTAGTAAGTGTAAGGCTTTGGGATAAACTTGGATATCAACGTAAGGTTCTTCAGCTTCGCCCTTAATTTCAAACTCGGTAAACATAACAAAAAATTCTCGATTCAAGCCACTTTTACTTCTACGACCAAACCTAAGACTGAGGATTTTTGGTATGTATTCTCAATATCATCAATAAATCTTTTATTCGCAGTTGGCTTGTAGTTGCTAAGTTCTTTTAATTGGTCAAAAGAAAAACGGACTGTTTTATTACCTTGATCTCGCATACGAGAAATAATTGAAAAAAATAAATTCATTTCAACTGGGGTAAATTTTCTCAGAGGAATAGTATTTAATTCAGGGTCATATTTAACTAATTCATTAGACATAATTATCACCTCAAAGATATATTACAGTAGAAGTACCTGTTTATCAAGTACCGAACTTATAAAGGTACTTGATAAACAGACAAAAGGTACTTGATAAACAGACAAAAGGTACTTGATAAACAGACAAAAGGTACTTGATAAACAGACAAAAGGTACTTGATAAACTTCTGTACTCCTTGGGAGAGTAAGGCTCAAGAGGTGCCTAAAAGAGGTTTAAAAGAGGTTTATAAAAGAGGTATAAAAGAGGCACCACTGTACGAGATCAAGACCTAAAATCAAAAACACAAAGGAGTGAGCCAAAAACCGGCTCACATTAAACTCCATTCGCTACGCTCTTTGCGCCTCACTCCGTTCGTTGCCTAAAAAGGTGTGGCAAGCCACATTTATACGGGCGCTGACGCCCCGCACCCTGTCCAAGCTGAACCAGCTTGACCGTTTTTTCACTCGCCGTTAGGCAGGAAAGCAAAGTTTTATAGAAACTTTGGCTTTCGCCAATTCAGTGTTAAGAATGGTTAAGAGCTGTCAATTCCTTATGCTCCCACGCTTTGCTCGTCCGCTACCATTGACAGCAAACACTTAGTTTTTCTAAGACTTAATAAGGATTTAATTGCTATACTCCTTTTTAAGGCCTTTATTTTTAATTCTCAGCAGTTTTAAGCTTATTTACATATAATTATGCCAAAGCAAAATAAAAAGCCCTCAGCGAGCTTTTAGAGGGCTAAATTACAAATCCTGGTCGATTAATAATATCTTCTTGTCTTTTTTGCAAAATGTAAGTGTACAAGGAATTATACAAATTCTGTTTGATCTCATCAGGTTCATGAACAAAAGCTTCAAACAATTCTTGAATATCAACTTGCCAAGGATCAACAAGCATTTCATCAATTGGCTTTAATACTTTCTTTTCGTCCATCTGAGTTACTCCTAACATTAGCTAATTATTTCAGCTTTAAATTAAAGGCCTCTTTTTATAGTTAGTTATTCAAAAATTGTGCTTAAGTTTAGAAAGAAAAAACGGTGTAAAGCAATTAAAAAAATTTGTTTGAGCGCAGCGAAATCTAATACAACTTTTTTTAGTATAAGCACAATCAACTTTAGTTGTTGTGTATAAGTGCGCATTGAACTAAAAAACACCCTTTATTTTAATGATCAAGTTAGCTATTTTTTAGCGTCATTAAACGGAATGAAATGAGTTTAATGCGCACTTACACCCCACCAAAATTTAGTGGGGGTTTTGTGCTTAAAATCTGTCTCAGAAATTGCCTTCGGCAACAACTAAAAACCCAAAGAAAACTAACCAAAATCAATTTGATCTAACATGGTTTCGGTACTGGATTGATCTAAGCCTAAATAAGCTAAAGTCATGGCTTCACTTGAATGATTTAATAAGTGCATGACCAAACCAATATTATAATTAGATTGCGTGTAAACTCGATAAGCTCCAGTCTTGCGCATTGTGTGGGTACCAAGATAATTGATACTTAAAAGATCACCCACTTTGCTCATGATTTTATAGAACTGCTTTTCTGTAATATGCCGTTCTGGGTGTTGAATGGACGGAAAGAGCCATTCAGATTCTAGTTTATGATCAAGCAGCCATTGACGATACAATAAAAGCTCTGTTTGAACTGGTTTAAGGTACAAGGTATTAGGCTTACCAGTTTTTCGATCATGAATGAACGCATTTTGTTTAATGGAGCCGTCCGGATTAAAGATATCTGATTGTTTTAGGCACATAACGTCACTGACTCTTAGCAGCGTAGCTTTACCAACTTGAAAAATTGTATAGTTACGCTGACCAGCTTTGAAATTATTGAGTAACGTATCTTGCACCTCTTTGAGAACATTTGAATCCTTGATGGGTAGGACAATTTGTTGCATAAGCTGTTAGTTCCTTTACTTTAAAATTAATTTAGTTGCAGAAAACCTAAAAATCGAATATTATAATGTAGTACGATGGTAAACTTAAAGGAGGCGGATTAGAATGAGTAATACTATTATTAAAAACAAGACAATTTCAACTCGTGTCACACCTGACATTAGTGAACGGGCTAAAGCTAATCTAGCAAAACAAGGGCTAACCGTTTCTGAGTATATACGCTTATCGTTAGTTAAAGCGGCCAATAATGAAGTTCGATTAGTCAGCTTTTTAGATTCTCCGGAAGCCTTAGCCGCTAAAAAAGAAGCAGAAACAGGGCAGGTCAAAAACATTGGTTCATTGACTGACTTTGAAGATTGGATCGATAAGTTAGATGCAAATTAAACAGACCAAATCTTTTGAACGTGAATTAAAAAAACTAGTCAAAAAACATTTTCCAATAACTGTCTTGAAGCCTTGTTTAGAAGCAATTGTTGAACAAGATGTACTTGTTTTGAAACAGATTAAAGATCATGCATTAAAAGG
>NZ_BBAD01000117.1 GCF_001311075.1 Secundilactobacillus similis DSM 23365 = JCM 2765 | reverse complement strand
ATTCACATAAGGCGGCTTATCCCAAGTAACCCACATTCACCGCGGTACTTCCACATTCCGTTATTTTTTGATTGTGAACTTGTCCAAAAAGGAAGTGGTATAGGTCTCAGATTGGCTTTAATTGGGGAAAGAAATTTTGTGAAATTTACTGGTATTACTCCTAGACCATTCCCTTAAATTCAACTGTCTCATTCTTTGTATTAACCAAAAACTTACCGACATTCCCTGATACTTCACTGATACTTTAAATGAATACTTGTAATTTACCCGAGTGTATCGAATACTACTAATTCTTCCCTGATACCCTTGACTACGCAAAACTCTCTTCACTTGGTTCCTTTGTCGCTCAGTAATTCTTGCAGAACTCCGATAGATTGTCTTCTTAACGATCACATCTGGATTCAATGGAACAATGTAATCCTTACATTCCAACAATTCCACCAACTTTCTTTTTTTCTTTGGAATTTGACTTGACGGGTTATGGTTTTCCATTCAGTTTAGAGGGAGTGACGTTTTGAGCGCAGAATTGTTCCCTGGAATCAGCTATTTGGAATAACTGAACCAGAGTGCAATTCTACTACTAAAAGTTTCCCCTTAGTTCGTCGGTCGTTAACGCCCGTCGCTTGTCTGTACAATTGCGGTATTGCTACCACCACTCATTATAAACCTACGTTTTCGGTTTAACCTATTAAAAAACGCCCTAATAGGCGTTGGCAATACGTATTTATTTTTGTTCGATTGCCAACCAATCAGTGGCACCAAGCCGAAGCTTCGTTTTACCACCCGCGCCGTTAATGGTCGCGCTCACCATTCACCACCCAGCCGTACAGATGACCTTGTTGTGGTATAGCCAGACTTATTGAAGTCGCACTGGCAAACGTGTCCCCTTGGATTTAGACCCCAGCTTGTCCCCTAGGGCTTTAAAAATCGCACCGGCCATGATATAATAGTCATTAAATGATTTGACTTTTGTGTGGCGCTCACCGATGCCCGTCGGTGGGTGTTTTTTTTATGCAGTTTTTTAGGTATTACTTCTTTTGAACTACTGACAGTATCCCCCATGATTCACAGTTAGTACAGCAAACGGTGGAAATAATGTTAAAAACACATCATATAATAGGACTGCCAATACCAATGATTATAGCCCTTTCATAGGATATCTGTCAACAATTATATTTAATTTCCCTTTTTCCCTTTATATATTTTTCCCTAAATAGAATTATCCCTAAATATAATTATCCCTATATCCCTTTTTCTATTTAGGCATATTTTTAATTCCCATTCTAACAGTGTTCTCAGTCGATAAGTATCCCTTTTTCCCTTTATCCCAATTTCTATATATCCCTAATTCTATATATCTAAATAACTATTTAGGGAAATATCCCTTTTGCTATTAAATTGTGATATACTAATTAAAAATCAATTGGAGGTCGTTGTTATGGATATTCCAGACGTAGTAAAGGCTATACAGTCTCGTGATGAGGCATTAACCATTGTGATTGGTAATCAAAAGGGTGGCGTGGGAAAAACAACTAACACGTATCTCATCGCTTATACCTTAGCTAAAATGGGAATACATACGTTGGTTGCAGACTTAGACCCACAAGCCAACGCCACTAAAACACTAATGTTAACGAAAAGTCAGCAGGAAGATGCCGTGTACTCAATTAAAAAAACTCTGATGGTAGGCGTACAGGAGAAAGATCTAACAGACTTACCAGTTAAGATAATGGATAACCTTGACCTAATTCCTTCATATATTGATTTCCAAGATTTCACGAAATATTTATATCAGAATACGAATAATGAGTACGAAGAAACACATCTGTTGGAACCCTTGTTTAATCCATTGAAGAAGAAATATGATGTAATTCTGTTGGATGTGCCACCATTTAGTATTGAGATTACCCGTAATGCTGTTATCTTCTCAGACTTTGCACTTATCAGCTTGCAAACACACGATGATAGTCTATCCGGTGCAGAAGAGTATGTGAATACCCTTTCTAAACTTCAGCAAGAGTATCAGCTAGATATAGAGGTAATTGGTATCTTGCCAATGCTTCACGATGCCCGTAACGGTGTCGATCAGACAATCATACAATCTGCTAAGGATGAGTTTGGAGAAGAAAATGTATTCACAAATATTGTTACTCAAATGGCCCGGATTAAACGATTCCCAATTAATGGAATTACCGATAAGGACCGCTTCGATAAGCGAGTGTTAGACAAGTACCAGCAAGTTACCGATGAGTTATTAAGCCGGATTGGCTTATTTATAGATGATAAGGAGGCCAAGTAAGATGCCAAGTAAAAAGCCTAATATTCTTCAACGAAGGGTTACCGGAGCGGTAAAGCCATCAGAAGAGTACCATGCAACAGATAATGCTACGAAAAAAGAGAATAAATCTTCCTCTATGCCAAAAAATCAGAAAAAATCCCTTAAGGTATCCGCAGAGACTTACAAGGATATGAAAGTCCTGAAGACAATTGAACATGTTAGCTTCGACTACGAGATTATCCAGCTTCTTATTGACCAGTATTACAAGGATATGACCGAGGAACAACAGCGCAGGTATACCGTATTGCGGGAGAATATGTAAGCAGTGCTACATTAAAATAAAAGAAAGAGGTAGATTGCAAATTTAATCCGAATTTTTTGACAAATTGGTCAGCATGAACTGATAAGGTGTTTGCCAGTCAAGTATTTTAAGTGGTCTCTGATTAATTTCGAGTAAGGTGGTTTTCAAGCCTTAAGCACTAATGTGCTCAAAATAAGTCTCCTTAGGATAAAAATAGCGTAAGTTCCGATTAAATCGTTCATTACTGCCGCGCTCAGCTGGCGTATAAGTATGGCAGTAATAGGTCTTAATACCGTATTGTGCTTCAAGTGATACTAGCCCACTAAACTCAGTGCCACGGTCCACCGTAAAACTATGCACCGGGCCATTAAAAGTTGCTAGAAACTTATTTAGGGCTTCATTAACAGTTACTGCTGTCCGGTTTTTTAATCGGTAGGCCCAATCTTCTGCCGCTGATTGTAAAAATCGTAAAATTGTCATTAATGGTAATTGGCACAATAAAAAAGAGCTACCGTTTATAATAGCTCATGAAATTTCACATATTTTAAATAAGGATATGGGAATTCTGTATTTCACTAGCGATAGTTCAAAATCTCAGATTGAAAGCAATGCTAATGCTGGTGCAATAAATATATTAGTAGATTATTGCGACAAACTAGGACTTGCACGTGACAACGTAGTCAAGTTTATGGATGTCTTTGGAATTCCTGCCAATTTGGAATACATGGTTGTGGAGCAACTTAAAAACAAGTGATTTAAAATTTTGTCCAAACACTGATGACGTTAAAAGCTGAAAAATTAGGAGGATTTTATGTTAAAAGAATTCAAAGAATTTATAGCCCGTGGTAATGTAATGGACTTAGCTGTCGGTGTTATTATTGGTGCTGCATTTACGGCCATTGTTAAGTCACTTGTTGACAATATCATCAATCCGTTAATTGGTATTTTTTTAGGACAAATTGACTTTTCAAGCCTCGTATTTAAGGTTGGCAATGCCACATTTAAATATGGATCATTTATCAATTCCATTATTAACTTTCTAATTATTGCCTTTGTGGTATTTTTGCTGGTCAAAGCGATTAATAAAATGATGCCAGCTAAAGATAACTCTTCGGAAGAAACACCTACTCCCACAAAAGAAGAAAAGTATCTTTCCGAAATTGTTGAAATTTTAAAAAAAACACGTTAAAACGAATCCACTACCTACAAAGATAGTGGATTCACCATGCGAGTGTAGTTCAACGGTAGAACAATGAATTATCTACTGCCCAACAGTAAAACCCCAATAGATGCAGGTTCGACCCCTGCCACTCGCGTTCAAATTAGAACAAAGGCAACAAATAGCTGACACGCAATTATTGTCGGCTATTTGTTGCCTTTGTTCGTAAGCACACTATAACCGAACGTATTGAAACAAAAAACGGACTTCCTCATAATTGAGTTAGTCCGTTTTTGTGTTTTATGCGGTTGCTAATTTCTGATCAGATTTATAATTCCACGGTAAACAAGCCTCCAGTTGTGCTTCTTTTGCGAAAGTCGGCAACTGTGACATCGTTTTTAGTAGATATTCGATATAATCACGGGGGTTGATCCGTTGGCTTTGGCACTCTGAATCAGAGTCATCCAGATGGCGTTGGCTTCGGCACCCTTCGGTTAGTGGAGAACAGCCAGTTCTTCCGCCCGATAACGTAGCTTTTCACGTTACGTTCCGATGCATTATTGGTGAAGTCTAATTCGCCAAAGTTTAATACCTGATTTAAAGCCTTTTGTTGGCCAATCGCGTACGTGATGGCCTTGTTTAACCGACTATTGGCATAGGTCTGAGTTGATTTACACCAAGTCCAGAAGGTGTCAATTAATGGTTTCAACTTTTCTTGGCGTAACGTAAGACGCTCTTCGCTAGTCAATGATTGCCATTCACGTTCCAGATTAAACATTTTTGTAAGCAGCGTTAATCCTTGAGAAGCTTTAAAATGTTTTGGATCAGCGTTAGCTTCGTCAAAAAACTTACGTCGAACGTGTGCCCAACAGCCACCTCGAGTGATTGAATCGCCCACTTTATTGTACCCTTGGTACCCATCGCATTGAAGGACACCGGTAAAGTTACGATATAGTTCCTCAGCGACCGCGCCAGACCGACTCGGTGAATAATGGTAGAACACCACTTGGTGTTCTGCTTGCCGAATCGTGCGAGCTAACCAGATATATGACTTGCTGGTGGCAGCTTTACCGGGCTCTGGTAACACCTGATAAGGCGTTTCATCACCTTGTAAAAATGATTGAGCCACCAGGCGTTCATGCAGTAGTTGATAGGCTGGTTTTAAAGTTTCAGCACCCTTAATCAGCCAGTTACCCATACACTGATCACTAATACCAATTCCCTGATGCTGCCAATAATTTTTTTGACGATACAAAGGTACGCCTAATTCATACTTGAAGTAGGCAATTTCGGTCACTATTGATGGTGACGCTAAGCTATGCGCAATTAATGATTTGGGCGCATTACCGTGATAAAAATGGCTGTCACCATCCAGCAGTTCGCAGTCCATACATTTATAGGTGGCTTCATAAACGTCTTCCACGTAATGTTGAGCTGGAATGCTAATCAGTTGATGGTGTTTAAATTGCTTACCAATGCGAACTAATTGATGTCCGTGCTCACAGTGCTGGTCAGGCGTATCAATAACGACTTCTTTGTGGGGCAGATTGGCAACATTGACTTCAGCTCGTTTTCGTCTCGGACGTCTTTCAACAGTGCCGACTGTCGTCGACACTTCGCTTTGTTCACCAGTCTGCTCTGGTTCCAATTTCTTTGAATTACTAGATATTCCACAAAGCTATTGGAGCAAGCCGACAAATGTTGAATCCAGGGTTATTCGCCCGATCAAAGAAGAACTAACCCCTTTGTTTAGAGGCCTAACTATACGAAAAAAATATGGTAAAGGGCGCGGAAAACCAGTGATTGGTTATACTTTTGCTTGGAAGCCCGAAAAGAAAGACGCCAATGACTTCTCACAAGGTCAATTACAAGACGAACGTCAAAAACTTTTCAATATTCAGCATAATGGTGAATTAACAGAGCAGGAAAAATGGCGCGCCATTGACAAGGTTAAGGGGTTAACTTTAGGCTCTACTGAGAAACAAGCATTGGCTGATAAACAGGCCGAGCACGATAAAAAAATAAGAGATCAAGCAAGACAAGAAGCACTTGCTGAACTCCTAAAGGGGTTTGGAAATCATGCCTAAAACTATTAGAGAACTTGCTGATGAGTTTGGTGTATCAAAACAAGCCATTAGGGAAAAAACTAGATGCAAACTTTAGTTGTTGTTAATTCGGGATATTTACTGTTAAAGCAACATTCATTGGTGGCAACAACCAGAACCAAATCAATTATAGTTTAGCTTGAATATTGATACCTAAAGAAAACCAATCGACAACCAAGTTTAAGTTTTGCTTGTCGATTGGTTTTCTTGTCGTTTTTAACTTATAATTTAAGACGGATTAATTAGGCGGTGAAACTATTGGGCAAGACTATTCGGCAACTTTCAGAAGAATTTAAATTGTCAAAACAAGCTATTAATCAACGTATTAATAGCATTAATGGCTTTCGAAGCAAACACACTTACAAAGTTAAAAACCATCTAGAAATAGACAACCAAGGCGTTAAAATGCTTGCTAATTTTGACAAGCAAAAACGACAAGAACGACAACCAAATCGGCAAGCTGAAAACGACAAGGACAAAAATATTGATCAGATCTTGCTGAAACAACTTGATGTTAAAGATCAACAAATTGCAAATTTACAACAAGCCTTAGATCAGCAGCAAAAATTACAGATAGCAACGGTTGCAGAAAACCATCGATTAAAAGAGCATGTTCAGAAATTGAGTGGTTTGCTTGAACCTTCTAGTGCAACTCAACAACAATCAAACGACAAGGACGATACCTTGTCGAATAGTGATAATTCCAGGCACATCAAGGATAAAAACGACAAGCAAAATGAAAATAAAGTTACTGAATCCGATAAGGAACAAGAAAGATTATACAAAAGTAAAGCCAATAAAAGTTGGTGGCATTTTTGGTAGTCTTTCTATTCCTTTCATCAAGCAATCAGTGATCGAACCCAGAAATAGTTGACAAAGAGCCCATTTCCTTATCGCCTTGGACAGTTGTACAAAGTAAAAATTTTTTCTTCATACTATTTGGTCGCCAGTGGTAATTTAAAGATGATAAAAGTCGATACAGCGTAAATAATTAAAATCGGAATCAGTAACATTCCATAGGTGATGGGCCACGTCAAAACGGTCATTAAGGCAGTGCCAACGGTATTTAAAATTACTAACGTTTTCCTGGTTAATTTAAATGAATGCCACATTAACAACCACCAGTAGACTAATGAAATAAGTAGTACAAAGCTCCCCAATTCAGTTAATGACAATTTTTATTTATCTCCTATACATTGTTTTTGTAATATATTAAAGCTTGCAAAAATTAAATTAACGATCATACTCCAAGGGTGGATAAGGAGCTAGAGTATCTTTAACACCTTCCCGATGATCATAGATACTTAGGGAAACCTTTTTATCCTGCCAAGACATATTATAAATATATTGATAGGTATGGTGTTGGTGGCGAATTGAAACATCTTCCTCCCATTGCCCCATATTGACCCAATTAAAAACGATGTTCTGACTTTTAATGCTATTTGTTGGAATCTTTTGGGCAACCATGTACGTTCGAACGGCTCCAGTAAAATAAGTGCGATGTTGCCAATAAATGGCTAGCCAAACTATTAAAAAGAATCCTAATAATAAAGCTATTACGTACCCAATTTTTTTTAGCATAACTAATCCACACCTCTTTTTCATTTTGTTGTTAGTTTATAAATATAACTTGGCTTGTAAGTCCCTGAAAAAACATTTGTCATTGAGAATGGGAACACCCACATAAGACCGCCTTTCATTCCTTTATGACTTGTCCCCCACCAATAAGCTAAGTAAACATATTTAGAACAGTAACTAGGATTCTTGTGGTACAAGCTAGTAGTTGTCAAATAATTT
>NZ_BBAD01000116.1 GCF_001311075.1 Secundilactobacillus similis DSM 23365 = JCM 2765 | reverse complement strand
GGTGCGCTGTGGACAACCTTAATAGCTGACTATCACATTCTGAAGTTGACGAAACTGCTTAATGACAACGTTAGCTGATAATTCGACAACTGCAAAAGCAATTGTGGTCACTGTTTAGTAACCGCAATGGATCAACGATTGCGCGAGACTAAATCTGCCAGTCATGCGATACGTTTTACGCGAACTTAAGACAGTTGCGCTGGTTGCTGATCAATTTGAACGTTTGTCGAATCAACGTCAGTCGTTGCAATTCCGTGACCACCCGTGCAGTTAAAGACTTGAGATGCTCTGCAATAACGCCGAATTGCGCCAACGCTTACCGGAATCGACAGTTCACGCAAATCACCGAACTTCACAAACTAAATACAAGAATGCTTACGTTGGACACAAACAACAGCAAAAAGCTCGCACAACCACTTAGGCCGTGCGAGCTTTAAACCTTATTCCAATTTAGTTACCGATAATCTTGCTAATAAAGTCCTGTGTCCGTTCATTTTGCGGATGATTGAATAGCTCATTCGGTTCATTCTTTTCCAGAATATACCCGTCAGCCATGAACCAAACCTGATCGGCCACTTCACGGGCGAAGCCCATTTCGTGGGTCACGACCACCATCGTCATGCCTTCTTCGGCTAGTTCCTTCATAACGGCTAGCACTTCACCAACCATTTCGGGATCCAACGCACTGGTTGGTTCGTCGAATAACAACACTTCTGGATCCATCGCCAAAGCACGCGCAATGGCCACCCGTTGTTGTTGTCCACCAGAAAGACTAGCTGGGTAAACGTCGGTTTTTTCACCTAAGCCAACCCGTTTCAACAAGTTCAACGCTTTTTCGCCGGCTTCAGCATCCGACATGTGCTTCACGCGAATCGGTGCTAGTTTCAAGTTTTCCAACACGGTCATGTTGGGAAATAAGTTGAAGTTTTGGAACACCATTCCCATCCGTTCGCGCATGGTCGTCAATTCAGTTTCGTTTAACGTCTGGGTATCCTTACCCTCAAACAACACTTGACCGGAAGTTGGTTGCTCCAACAAGTTTAAACACCGTAAAAAGGTACTCTTCCCAGAACCTGAAGGCCCAATCACGCAGATTACTTGCCCAGCCGCAACGGTGCCATCAATTTCCTTTAGCACTTCGTTATCGCCGTATTTTTTCTCTAATTTTTGTACATCAATTAATACGTTACTTGGCATGCTTCATCTTCCTCTCGTAGAAGTTTAGGATTCTGGTCAGGATAAAGGTCAACACGAAGTAGATGACCATCGCCACGAAGACCGGCATAACGCCACGGTACGTATCTGCCCGCACAATGTTCAATTGGTAAATCAAGTCGGTAACCCCGATAATTGACACAATTGAACTTTCCTTGATCAGGGAAACGAATTCGTTCCCTAAGGCTGGCCAAATATTCTTCAACGCTTGTGGCAAGACGACATACCGCAACATATCGCCCCGCTTTAACCCAAGACTAGAAGCTGCTTCGGTTTGGCCCTTCGAAACGGAGTTGATCCCACCACGAATAATTTCGGCAACGTAGGCCCCACTGTTTAAGGAGACCGCGATGATCCCGGAAAGTAACGCTGGTAAGTTCACAATGATCCCGATCCCGAAGTAAACAAACATTACTTGAACCATCAACGGTGTCCCACGAACGAATTCAATGTAGGCAATCGCAATGGCGTGTAAGAACTTACTCTTGGCAAACCGCATTAAGGCCAGTAACGTCCCTAACGCAACCCCAATCACGACGGAAACCGCTGAGATGATCAACGTGTATTCGATCCCTTCAGCAAAGTATTTCCAATAGTGAATCATTGAGGTGTTGGTCGTGTTGACCTTCATGTATTTACCAGCATCAGCTAAATACTGGCTGGTTAACTTCTTAGCTTTAATTTCTTTAACACTCTTATTAACGGCCGTAACTAACGACGTTGACCCCTTCTTAAAGGCAATCGCTGTCCCGGTCTGGTTCAAACTCAGCTTGTAACCAGAAGGAATCATGGCCAAATCTGGATCATTTTTCACGTAGGCTTCAGCTGATGGCGTTTCGATTCCTAATGCATCGATTTTGTGTGTTTTCAACGCCAGCACGAGGTCGGTTGACTTATCCATCCCTTTAACTGAAGCGCCCGCAATTTTAGTCTTTGCGAGTTGGTATTGCAGCGTCCCAGTCTGAACCCCGATTTTTTTATTCTCTAAGGATTTTTGACCGGTATACTTGCCCTTATCCGTCTTATTGATCAAGAAACTCTGACCACCAACGTAATAGATATCGGAGAAGTCAACGCTTTGACGCCGTTTAGCGGTTGGGTTGATCCCACCGATCGCACAGTCAGCCTTGCCGGTTTCAACGGCCACTAACACGTTATTGAACGCCATGCTCTTGAGCTTTAACTTCACACCCAGATCTTTGGCAATCTTCTTCATGACCTGAATATCCATCCCAACGATGTTATCTTTCCCCTTGTGACTCGATTCAAACTCGTATGGTGGATAATCTGGTGAAATGGCAACGACTAACGTGCCCTTATCCTTAATATGTTGTAATGATTGATCCGCAGCATAGGCGGTTTGATGGTTGATTGAACTGACGCCGATAAAAAATAATAGCGACAAGCAGATGGTTAAAATAACCTGCAATGCCCTTTTCCCCTGGTTTTTCATTCGCGGAAACTTCCTCTCTGAATTTTAATAATTCTTACAATACACTAATTTCACTATTTATGCAATAAAATTTAAGAAAAAGCTTCGTTTATACACAAATACACCGTATAAAACGTTTTTATGCAATCAATAATGATTAACATCCGCAATGAATTCGCCATCTTCTCATTTAACTTCTTGGTTGCCCACTCATCTCGAAGCTTGATTTTAGCCTTAGCCTGTACTTCAATTCAGTTTTCTGATAAGATAAGCACCAAAGTAAGGAGCTGATTTTCCAATGGCATTGAAGGTAAAACGACAAGATGATCTTAACGCAATGTTTGGTAAGTTTGCGGAACTCGACACCAAGGACGACAAGCGCGACAAATTTTTGAAGCGTGCGGACAACAAGGATGAGACTAAGAAAGCCAAATCATTGATCAAAGAAGAACATCACTACCATAAATAAATTGTTGAACCGGAGCATATTGCTTCGGTTTTTTTATTTCGTTTGTGTTCAGCGTAAGCATATTTAGTTTGTGAAATGATTCTGGGGTTGGATAGTGGAAGGATGCCGCGGGAGACTCCGGCGCTATGCGAGGCCGGAACGTGGTGGCTCGCTCCGGAGCTAGGAATGGGCCGAAAAACGCCCATGCCGGATCTCCTCCGTCTCGCGTATGACATAAGGCACTCGCACCCCGAAACCCACGGGGCACGACTGCCTAAGTCATACCGACACCACTGAGCCCCGCGCGCCTCCGCCTCCCGCTACATGGTGCGTCGTTGGCAACTGGAATCGCTGACTGTCACATCCTGAAGTTAACGAAACTGTGTACCGGCAACATTAGACGATAACTCGACAACTGCAGAAGCAATTGTGGTCAATGTTCAGTAACCGCAATGAATCAACGGTTGCGTGACGCTGAGATTCATCAGTTGAACGTCACGTTTATGCTGACTTGACGAAGTAACCTTGCCGTTCAACGCGTTTTGAGATGTTCTGCGATAGTGCCGAATTGCACAATATGAGATTTCGGTCAGCGACTAGGTGGAAGCCGTGTCGCGATAATTGGTGGTTGTTGACGAACTTCCAACAACCACCAATTATCGGGGACAAATTGAAGACTCGCACGATTTTGGCGAGACTTCAATTTGAGGTCTGAGACCGCCTTTTGGCTCAGGCCGGCCCCACAGCTGGAATCTAGTCGCTGACCGGAATCGTCAGTTCACACAAATCACATTTCACAAACTCACATCAATGATGCTTACGCTGGACACAAACGACCGCACAAATCAAAAACACCCCACTCACAAATTTGAGCGGGGTGTTTTGCATTGCCAATCAAAGTCAACTAATCGTCAGCCAACTCTGCCTTAGCAGTTTCAATTTGTTTGCGAACCTGATCAAAACCAGTGCCGCCTTCCGAGTGACGCCGTTCAACGGCAACTTCGGATTTTAATTCGTTGTAGACATCCGCTTCGATTTGCGGTGCGGCTTCTTGGAGATCCGCTAATGACATGTCTTGCAAGTTTTGATGAGTTTGAATGCCCTTCAAAACTAGTTGACCGACAATGCCGTGCGCTTCTCTGAACGGTACGCCCTTCGTTGCCAGATAGTCGGCTAATTCAGTGGCGTTGGAGAAGTCGTTTTCAGTGGCGTGCTTCATGTTATCGGCCTTAACCGTCACCGTTGATAACATCCCGTTGAAGACCTTTAAAGCCGGCAACAACGTTTTAACTGTATCAAACACGCCTTCCTTATCTTCTTGAAGATCCTTGTTGTACGCCAACGGTAAGGACTTCATGGTGGCTAACAGTCCCATCAAATGGCCATAGACCCGACCACTTTTGCCCCGAATCAATTCGGCCATATCGGGGTTCTTCTTTTGTGGCATGATTGAACTCCCAGTGGTGTAAGCATCGCTCAATTCCAAGTATTGGAATTCGTGGCTGACCCACATACTGAGTTCCTCACAGAACCGTGACAAGTGCATCATCAAAATAGAACTGTTGCTCAAAAATTCCAACGCAAAGTCCCGGTCAGAAACAGCATCCAGCGAATTTGCATAAACCTGTGAAAAGCCAAGTGTCTTCGCCGTCATTTGACGATCAATTGGGAAAGTCGTCCCGGCCAACGCAGCTGCCCCTAATGGTGAGATATCGGTATGCACTTCATTAAACGCAAAACGTTCCTTGTCACGTTTAAACATTTGGTAATAAGCCATTAGGTAGTGCCCGTACGAAATTGGTTGGGCATGTTGCAGATGCGTGTAACCTGGCATGATGGTTTCCACGTTATCCTCAGCGAGTTTCACTAAGGTTTCTTGAATCGTTGTGATTTCATCAATCACCTGTGGTAACCGCTTCTTGAGGTACAAGTGAAAATCAGTGGCCACTTGATCGTTCCGAGAACGTGCCGTATGCAGTTTCCCGGCAACTGGTCCAATTCGATCGGTCAAAATACTTTCGATGTTCATATGAATATCTTCATTTGACACATCAAATTCAATTTTGCCGGCAGCGAGGTCGGTTTGGATGCCTTCCAATCCCGCAATGATTTGGTCACAGTCATCAGCTGGCACGATGCCAGTTTTTTGAAGCATTTTAACATGGGCTAATGATCCCTCGATGTCTTCTTCAGCCATCAATTGATCAAAGGAAATGGAGGCACCAAAAGCATCGACCCAAGCGGCCGCCTGTTGTTGGAACCGACCACCCCAGAGCTTTTTGGTACTCATTATTTCTTCGCCTCCGTGTGCTTGTCTGCTTCTGCCTTCACGGCAACCTTCACCTTACTCTTGGTGTTTTGGGTCACTGCGCTAACAAACGCTGATTGTTGGTTCTTCATCTTAACTTGTGAGTAAACAGTCGTTGGTAAGCCCCAAAGCTTGATGAAGCCCTTGGCTGCTTCTTGGTCGAATGAATCGGCTGACGTGTAAGTTGCCAGATTCTTGTCGTAAAGTGAGCTATCTGACTTCCGACCTAATGTGATGACGTTACCCTTGAATAATTGAACTTTGATCACACCGCTAACAACTTCTTGGGTCTTCTTTAAGAAGGCTTGTAAAGCGTCCATTAATGGTGAGAACCAAAGGGCGTTGTAGATCATTTCGCTTAATTGCTTTTCAATAACTGGCTTGAAGTGGGCTAAATCCCGTTCGAAAGTTAAATCTTCCAATTGTTTGTGAGCTTTCATCAAAACAGTTGCGGCTGGGGCTTCGTAAACTTCACGTGACTTGATCCCAACCAACCGGTTTTCAATGTGGTCGATCCGGCCGATACCATGTTCGCCAGCAATCTTGTTAAGTTCTTGAATCAAATCAGCTAATTGGTAAGCTTTGCCGTTCAACTTAGTTGGTACCCCTTGTTCAAAGGTGATTTCAACATCGGTTGGGGTATCAGGGGTCTTATCAATTGGGTTGGTCAATGCGTAAGCATCTTCTGGTGCACTCACCCAAGGATCTTCCAAGACACCGGCTTCGTTGGCCCGGCCCCAGATGTTAGCATCGATTGAGTATGGTGAGTCTAAATCAATTGGAATTGGAATGTTGTGTTCCTTAGCGTATTCAATTTCCTCTTCCCGTGACCAGTGCCAGTCCCGAACTGGGCTAAGCACTTCCAAGGCTGGGTTCAAGGCGTGAATGGCAACTTCAAACCGCACTTGGTCGTTACCCTTACCGGTACAACCATGAGCAACGGCCGTGGCGTTTTCTTCTTGCGCCACTTCAACGAGCTTTTTACTGATCAATGGCCGAGATAAGGCTGAAATCAATGGATATTCGCCTTCGTAGAACGTGTGGCCTTGTAAAGCAACCATGGCGTAATCTTCAGCAAATTCTTCCAAAGCATCGATCACGTAAGCTTTAACAGCCCCGACTTGTAAGGCCTTTGACTTAACGAAATCCAAATCCTTACCTTCACCAACGTTGATGCAACATGCAATCACATCGTAGCCCTTATCCTTTAACCAAGGAATGGCAACCGACGTATCTAATCCACCTGAATATGCGAGTACTACTTTTTGATTTTCTGACATTTATATTCCCTCTCATTTCTTCATTTCAACTTAATGATATGAGATTACCACCGATATTCAGCAAATGCAATACTTTTTCGTGATTTATACATAAAAAATCTAAATATTAACAATAATATACATAAATTCAGGATTTTTGCATATTTTAAATCTGACTGAATCCCACCACTTTCTAATTTAATCCTTAAAAAATAGCCAATTTTCAAAGCAGCGCGTTGCTTTATTTCTCAACCATAATAAATTAGTTACGTTTTGGTTGTCATAAGTTCCCCATCAACTAAATACGCTATAATGGACGAAAGCGTACTGAAAGGAGGGACTTTAATGGCTGAATCAGACACCTCTGAATCACTCGGAACGAAACGATGGCCAAAAGTGCTTGCGTGGGTCTTAATTGGCATTGCCACCATCATTATTCTGGTCGTCATTTTCTTCACACCGCTCAACAATGCGATGCGCTCGGCAACCGGTAACGATACGCCAGCGGATACCGTTGTTAAAAACGAATTGGTCAAGCGGATCGATGCCAGCAAAACCGGTGATCCGGCAACCGACGCTAAAATTAATGCGGCCGTTAAAAAACTGAAGAAAACCAAGATGACCATCATCATGAAAGCTGCTGACAACCAACAACAATTGAATAAACTACTCAATTCCGATACTAGCCTGAGCCAATCACAAGCTAAGGCGGCAACTAAAATTATCTTTAAAAGCGGTCAATATACCGACCTGCGCCAAGCCGTCGCAAAGGGCAAGTGGGTCGCTGCTTACAAGGCCTACAAGCAATTATCCGGTAGCGGTGCGTTGACTTATCTGAAAAACTCGGTGAATAATTAACGTTTGCCTGCCGCAACAAAAAACACCTCATTAGGATGTGCCTAGTGAGGTGTTTTTATACTGTCGTTTGTGTCCAGCGTAAGCATGTTTAGTTTGTGAAATTCAGTGATTCTGATTTTATATAGTGGAAGGATGCCGCGGG
>NZ_BBAD01000115.1 GCF_001311075.1 Secundilactobacillus similis DSM 23365 = JCM 2765 | reverse complement strand
GACAACAAAAAAGCCGCCAAACTGATGACCAGCTCAACGACCCCAAACACGCTATTTACTTAACAACAATATCATAATGCCCGCCATAAGTTCCACGGTCATGCACGACACCAATCCCAAGTGGGGTTTTGATCTTCGTACCGAACTTTTTGTTGTTCGCCAAGATCAAGTATCCCTGCTTGTCTCGACCGTTCAACGTATAAGTTCCATCTGACGTGTAAGCACCCATGCCGTAAAAGCCACTACCGTTTGGTGAGTAGTATGTAAAGACCCGTTTGTGATAGTAAACGCGACCCATCCGCTTGAACACGGATGCGCTCATGATCGCGTCATCAGCTGGGTTATATTTTTTAGCACTGGCACTTTGAGTGGCTGGCATTGCAAGGCCAGCAATCATGGCCATCACAACTGCAACCCAAGTTAATACTCGTTTCATCCGCACCGTCAATCTCCTTAAAACTTGCTCATCTTTTATCCAACTATTAGCTAGTATAAGCAATCAACGTAACGATGCGGTCACATTTAAGTTAACAAATCTTCAATTTTTGTCATACTTGTTACACAATTGTCATCTTAGCCGTGAAGTTTCTGAAATAATGCGGCGCGTAAATCAGTCCCGATGATTTCCAAAACGACTTTAATCAATTGATCAGACATGTAACCAGTCGCATCGAGTTGCGCTTCATGGCCGTTGACGTGGGTGATCATTGTCCCTTGCGTTTTCAACTCGATGTTATATGCCTGCAATAGTTCCGCCAAGGCCTTCAGTTCCGTTTCTGTCATTCGTCTTTGCCTCCTGATAATGGTATCCGTTTCAATCATACCACGAGTTTTAACTGCCTCGCACCTCGTACAACTATCGAAATTCAAAAACAGCAGTGCCTAAAAAATCAGCACTGCTGTTACGTTTGACTATTTGAGTTTCACTTAATCCTTATTTAGCCCGATAAGCAACTTCGCCATCAACCAAAGTCAACTTGGTTCCGCCATAAACGGTTTCGCCAACAAATGGTGAGTTATGTCCCTTAGACAAGAAGTCTTCTCGCTTGATTTCACTAGCGGTCGTTAGATCAAAGATGGCCAAGTCAGCTGGTGCGCCAACTGCCAAATGCCCAGCAGTTTGAATCCCAAACACATCAGCCGGCGCAACCGACATCCAGTTGATCAACTGCGCTAAGCTAAACTGCCCGGTCTTCACAAACTTGGTGTACAGCATTGCGAAGGCCGTCTCACTACCGGTAATCCCAAACGGTGCTTTCAACATTGACTGCGCTTTCTCAGCATCCGTATGTGGTGCGTGATCGGTGGCAATCATATCAATCGTGCCATCCAACAAGCCTTGGATCAACGCTTGCCGGTCAGTTTCACTCCGCAATGGGGGATTCATCTTCAACATCGCATTATCACTCGTGATGTCGGCATCACTCAACAGTAAGTGGTGTGGTGAGACTTCAGCCGTCACGTGCACGCCAGCCTGCTTAGCAGCTCGAATGACTTGAACAGTTTCCTTCGCTGACACGTGGCAAACGTGGTAGTGGGCACCAGTCGCGCCGGCTAACACCACGTCCCGAGCAACTTGGGCAGTTTCACTCACGCTCGGAATGCCGGGTAACCCTAATCGCTTAGAAGAATCGCCTTCGTGCATCACGCCGCCGTAAGTTAAACTATCATCTTCAGCGTGTGCCACTACGGCCATGTTCAGTTCAGCCGCCGCCTGCATCGCTTTATACATCGTGCCACTGGTTTGCACCCCGTTACCGTCGTTACTAAAGGCAAATGCCCCAGCCGCTTTCAAAGCTTCAAAGTCCACCAACTCGTCGCCACCACGATCAGTCGTGATCGTTGCGTACTGTAACACGTGAACGACAGCGTCTTGTTCGTTCTTCGCAATCAGCGCCTTGATCCGTTCTGGCGTATCTGGCGTTGGGATCACATTGGGCATTGCTGCCACCGTGGTATAACCACCCCGGGCAGCCGCTAAGCTCCCGGTTTTAATGGTTTCCTTCGCCGTTTGGCCGGGTTCTCTAAAGTGCACGTGCACGTCGACCAACCCTTGGCTCACAAACAATCCTTGGGCGTCAATGATTTTGTTAACTGCTGGTTGGGGGTTACTTAACTGGCCAATCGCAGTGATTATCCCGTCTTCAATCAAAATATCCTGAACTGCTAGGTGGCCGTTTACCAAACACTGGCCGTTCTTAATCAATCGTTTTGTCATTATCAGCTTAATCCTCTTCAACTAATCCTTTGTACCGTAACAGACTTGCCATTACAGCCATTCGTACGAAAACGCCATTTTGCATTTGGGTGAAGATCCGGGAACGGTCGCATTCAACCAGTTCATCCGCAATTTCAACACCGCGGTTAACGGGCGCTGGGTGCATGATGATGGCATGTTCTTGCATGCGGGCTTCGCGTTCAGGCGTCAACCCGAATTCGGCGTTGTAGCCAGCAGCGGTAAAGTTGGCGTTTTCCTTGCTATCAAGGCGTTCGTGTTGAACCCGCAGGAACATCATACGTCCATTTCGTCAACTAAGTCGTCAACGGGCATCCAGGTGCCAAAGGCTTGGAAGCGGTCGTCAAACCACTTCTTAGGGCCGCCAAAGTAAACCCGGGCGCCTAACTTGTTTAAGACTTCCATGTTTGAACGGGCAACCCGTGAATGGGCCAAGTCGCCAACAATAGCGACCTTCAAGCCTTCAAAGAAGCCAAATTCTTCGTAGATCGTCATCATATCGAGTAATGATTGCGATGGGTGTTCACCAGAGCCGTCACCACCGTTAGCGATACCAACGTGGATGTTGCGGTCGTCAACTAATTCTTGGTAGTATTCGTTGTGTTTATCCCGCATGGCAACAACGTCAACGCCGATGGCTTGTAAGGTCTTCAGCGTATCGGCCATGGTTTCGCCCTTGTTCACAGAACTGTGAGCGGGGTCAAAGTTAACCACGTTCAGGCCTAATTTGCGTTCTGCCATTTCGAAACTGGTGTGAGTCCGGGTGCTGTTTTCAAAGAATAAGTTGGCCGCATATACTGGGCGAGTCAGTTCAATTTGCTTACCTGCTTTAAATTGTTGGGCTTCACGGATAAAGTTCATCACTTCTCCAGAACTTAAATCCTTCATGCTCAGTACGTTTGCGTAGCTCAACGGCTTGGTCGTTTCCATCATAGTCAGTCATCCTCCTAATAATAAACGCGCCTTGCCGTGTTCGCAAAGCGCGCCTCTTAGGTGGTGTACCCTTGGACGTTTTGCTCTCACGGGAGACAATTAAATCGTCAGTGTCAATCTCATATCATGTACTCATTAGTCCGCGGTATTAAGAGCAATAAAAAAGCTCTCTACCGCCTGTGGGTAAAGAGTTCACTGCTGTCTAGACTTCTGGCCTAGAACTTATTGCCGATCCTTCTTAGTCTCACAGGACTAATTGTTAAAGGTTTGATTGGTTAAATCATAACCGCCTACCGCATAAAATACAAGCTTTTTTTACAAATTTCTTCAAAATATTCGGATTTAATATTGTTCACGTTATATCCATCCGATTTAATTGCTAATTAAAGGATAAACTCGAACATTATCAGCCATCAGTTAGCCTACTATTCACCATATCCGTTCGCTATCACCAAAGCAACTCGACTGTTATAATAGATTTATTCTGAGATTGGCCATCAGCCAACCTCGCGGCATAAGGAGCACCCGAATCATGGCAATCAGTAAAATCGGCATCCGCGAACTTGTGGAGTTCACCTTGAGATCAGGTAACCTTGGTGGCGGTCTAAATAGTTTAAACACCGCCCAAGAAGGCGCCAGGATCCACCGTCAACTCCAGAAGCAACGGGGCGATAATTACCAAAAAGAATACGCCCTCGACCGTAAAGTCACACTTGCCGACCGACCATTCCTCATTCATGGTCGCGCTGACGGCGTGATTTTAGCGGGCAATGACACCCTCATTGAAGAAATCAAAACGTCCGATCTGGCCTTCGAGGAGCTACCCGAAAACACCTTGACCCTCTACTGGGGTCAGGCCAAGATGTACGCCTACATTTTGATGACCGATGAGGACCTAGACCAATTAACGCTTCAACTGACTTATTACCGGCGAACAACTGACGAGGTCACTAAAAAGCAACTGACTTACACGCTGGCTGAAGCGACTGAGTTCTTCAACCAAGTGGTCAGTGAATACGAAACTTGGATTCAACTCGAAACTGATTTACGACAGGAACGTAACGCCTCGATTGCGACCCTTCCGTTCCCCTTTGATCAGTACCGAACCGGCCAACGGGAACTGGCGGTTGCCGTCTACAAGGCCCTGCGCCTCAAAAAGCAACTCTTTATCGAAGCCCCCACCGGAACTGGTAAAACCATCTCCACGGTTTTTCCCGCCATCAAAGCCATGGGGGAAGATCAGATTCAGCGGCTGTTCTACCTGACCGCCAAGCAAAGTACCCGCCACGTGGCTGAGCAAGCGTTAGATTTGCTAGCCGATAAGGGACTTGTTTTACGCAGTGTCACCTTAACCGCTAAGGACACCATCACCTTCCCAGAAGAAGTTGATTTAGCACCGGATGACAATCCCTATTTGGTTGGTTACTACGACCGCCTGAAACCAGCGTTGAAGGATATTCTCACTCACGAAACGGCGATCACCCGGCCGATTATCGAAACCTACGCGCACAAACACACGCTAGATCCATTTGAATTTTCACTGGACGTTAGCCTGTTTTGCGACATGATCATCTGTGATTATAACTACTTGTTTGACCCGCAAGTTTACCTGCAACGGTTTTTCTCGGTCGACCACGATGACGATAACTTTTTCTTAGTTGACGAAGCCCACAACTTGGTGAGCCGCTCACGAGATATGTACTCGACTGAGCTGGCGTTAGCACCACTGACAGACCTGATTGCGCTCACGAAAGATCAAACTGATCCATCGCACCTGTTGATCACCTCATTTCGCAAACTTCGCCGCGCCTTCTTTAAATTCGCAGGACCATTGCTGGAAAGCGGCAAGGACGAAAGCGTGTTTAACGATGCTGCCGTTGGATTCGATAAAGCGGTCAAACAGCTAACTGATTCCGTTGGCGATTGGCTTGGGCGTGAGCAACCCCAAGACGACTATACCAAAGCCGTTTTGGACTACTATTTTAGTTGCATGAGTTACCTTAAAATCGCCGACTTTTACGATGATACCTATCGCACGAAAATTACGGTTGGTGACGATCAGGATCGCGACATTACGTTTAAACAACTGTGCCTAGATCCCAGTGCGTTTTTGGCCGAGTCGCTTCAAAAAGGGCACGGCGCGGTTCTATTTTCAGCCACTTTTTCACCATTGGACTACTACCAACGGGTGCTCGGCGGTAGCGACGATAGTCTCTGTTATCAACTCCCCTCGCCATTTCCGCCAAAACACCAGACGATTCTCATCACCAACTACATTGAAACGACTTATCGCAAACGGGACGATAATCTGGTTAAAATTATTACCAGTATTAAAACGCTGATCAGCGGTAAGACCGGCAATTACTTAATTTTTCTGCCATCCTACTCCTTTATGAACACCGTCAGCGAGGCCTTTCAACTGGCTTACCCCGATGTTAAGACCAAGGTTCAGGCGACTAAAATGACTGAAAGTGAACGAGCTGCCTTTCTAGACGCCTTTACTGCGGATGGTGACCAAACGTTAGTCGGATTTGCAATTTTGGGTGGTCTGTTTTCTGAAGGCATCGACCTCGCTGCGGATCGACTAATTGGTGTAGGAATCGTCAGTGTTGGTTTGCCTGGTCTAAGTACCGAAAATGACCTACTCCGTGACTACTTTGACACCATGGACGAACCCGGCTTTGAGTACGCCTACCAGTTACCCGGTCTGAACCACGTTTTTCAGGCAGCTGGGCGGTTGATTCGAAGTGCGAAAGACGTGGGCGTGATTCTGCTGATGGATCGGCGGTTCGCGTCATCGCGCTATACCCGGTATTTTCCACCCCATTGGCAATACTATCGGACACTCTATCGGGAAAGCGACTTGGCCCCCACCATCGACCAGTTTTGGCAGTGGACGGCTGAACAAACCGATTAACTAGTTAACTAGCGAATGATCTAAACGAGGAATTAGTTATGAAAACAAAACTCACACTTGAACTAGAAAAGACCGTTTACGAAACCTGCATTGAAGCCGGTGCAGTGGCCGTTGAAGAAGTCACGATGCCCGACGACCAAGGCATCGTTGACACCCTCAGTTATCAACGATTCGCGGACGGTACCATTGAATGGCGGTGCTACGAGCTCAAAGTCACTAAAAGTGATTTTCATTCAAAGGCGAAACTATCCTTTATCGGTAACTACAACTACTTCGTGTTACCGCTAGCCCTTTACCAAGAAGTGAAGGATGAGATTCCGGCTGAAATTGGCGTTTTGAGCTACCAAGCTACGACCCCGACCAGCTGGCCACAGCGACTGAGCCCGTGTTAGCACCCGGTTACCTGACCGTTGAGAAAAAGCCGCGCTATCAAGAAGTGACGTTAGACCCCGATGAGTTAATGAGTCACTTTCTCTACTCGTTAGCCCGAGAAGTTCGAAAAGCCAAACGCGTTGAAACGGGCATCAGCCAGTATCCAACTGAGCGGCTGTACCGTGAATTGAAGAAGCGCCACCAGCACTACGATATTTACGATCCGGAAAATAACTTTTACGCGCGGTTCATCGACGAAACACGGAGCAGTGCGGTAACGGCCCTCCAAGAAGAAGTCGATGCCCTAAACCTTGAAATTGCTAAACTGCAGCACCAACTACTATCGGGCGGTGATCACACATGATCTACTACCCCTATCTTCGTGGCCGCCAATTTGACTTAAAAGCACTCACCACTTTTGCGACTGAACCCCATCAAAACGTGGTGCCCGTTATCGAACCGGTTCGCGACATTGCAGCGTTACCAAAAACGTTACAGGCCTTTATCGACCACCAGCAACCCGTTGCGGTCATTCAAAATCCGCAAGTTGACCACTACAACTATCAGGCTGAGCAACGTTACCCCATTAGCGCGCTGTTCGAAAGTCCCTGGGTGCAACGCGCCGTCATCTTGACACCGCTACTGCCGCCAGACCAACTTAACGATGCATTGGTCATCGTGCAACACTACGCCGACCTAAAACTCTTCATCGACCACAATTGGCTGCCCGCTTCCGCAACGGTGCTGGCACCACCAGAAGCCCGAATGCGACGGTTACTAACAGCTAACCAGCAGGCATTTGGCCACCTCTTCGACCACAACGAAGTCCGTGATCATAGCGCCGACTTTGCGAAGATGCCTGACAGTTTCTTCACTAATGACCAAACGTTTGCGCGTCAATACCACGAAACCGGCTTCGGCGACTACCTCACTCAGGGCAAGCCCTACTTCGAGCACGGCCATCCTAGTCGAACGGTGACGCTGCACCTGATTTATTTGCAAGACGGCATGGTTCGGATTCACCACTTTGTTTCTGATCAAAACGAAGACTTTAAGCACCAGAAGGAAAAATACTTTGAAGCGTTGGCTAAAACCATCGCGTGGTTCGACACGCAACCCGCAATTAACCAAACACCGGCGATTGACCAATTACGAGTACTGGCTGAGGCGCATAAGTTCCCTGGAATGGGGATTTTGAAGCAACTGACGTTAGAGCATCATTTGGTGATGATGGCGCGGTATATGGATGAAATGCATTAAGCGACTACGAATTTGTGGTCGCTTTTTTTGCTGTCGTTTGTGTCCAGCGTAAGTGTGCGGAGTTTGTGAAGCT
>NZ_BBAD01000114.1 GCF_001311075.1 Secundilactobacillus similis DSM 23365 = JCM 2765 | reverse complement strand
CCTCGCGCGCCTCCGCCTCCCGCTACATGGTGCGCTGTCGATAATCAAAACTGCCAGATGTCACATTCTGAAGTTGACGAAAACGTTAGCTGGTACCTCAACAACTGCAGAAACGATTGTGGTTAATGTACAGTAACCGCAATAAGTCAACGATTGTACGCATACTATTGCGTGCCACGTTTGGCGAAACAAATCGTTGTAATTTCGTAGTTAAACATGCAATTAAACACTTGAGATGCTCTGCAATAGCGCCGAATTGCGCAATGTGAGATGCAGGTAGTCAACTAGGTGGATGCTGTGTCGCGATAATTGGTGGTTGTTGATGATTTTCCAACAACCGCCAATTATCGGGGACGAATTGAAGACTCGCACGTTTTTTGGCGAGGCTTCAATTCGAGGACTGAGACCGCCTTTTGGCTCAGGCCGGCCCCACAGCAGGAACCTAGTTGACTACCGGAATCGACAGTTCAAGCAAATCACCGCACTTCACAAACTAAAGCTAAAGATGCTTACGCTGGACACAAGCGACCTGACACAACAAAAAAACGCCCGCCAAGGTCGACAAGTTGTTACGAACACTTATCTATCTTGGCGGCGCCCCGGGTCATCGTTGAGAGGGATGACTCGTTTATCTGTAGGTTGTAGTTTTGTAGTTGAGAAGGTTAAATTCTTCGTTTAACACTAATTATTTAGTAAAGTCAACGACCATCCGGCCTTCGATCTTACCAGCTTTCATTTCATCAATAATATCATTTACTTCGTCCAATTTACGAGTTGCAACAATTGGCTTAACGCTGCCTTCAGCAGTTAACTGGAAGGCTTCAGCTAAGTCTTGACGGGTACCAACTAATGAACCAGCAACTTGAATCCCATCAAGGACGACTTTAACAATGGATAATTCCATCTTACCCTTTGGTAAACCAACGGCAACGACCCGTGCACCAGCACGAACGGAGTCAACGGCTTGATCAAAGGCAATTTGTGAAACGGCGGTTACCACGGAAGCGTGGGCGCCACCGACTTGTTCTTGGATCCATTTGCCAGAATCGGCTTCTTTAGAATTGAAGGTTAAGTCAGCCCCAACCTTTTTGGCAGCTTCGAGCTTGTCATCGTTAATGTCAATCGCAATGACGTGTGCCTTGAAGACATTCTTAGCCCATTGGATGGCTAAGTTGCCCAGACCACCGGCACCGTAGATACTAATCCATTCACCTGGGTGAATATTAGCAACTTTAAGTGCTTTATAGGTGGTCACACCGGCACAGGTAATTGAACTGGCAGCAACTGGATCGAGGTTGTCAGGAACTTTGACGGCGTAATCGGCGTCGACGATGACTTCTTCAGCCATAGCGCCATCGACGTTGTAACCAGCGTTTTCAACGTCGCGGCATAATGTTTCGCGGCCAGTTAAGCAGTATTCGCAGTGACCGCAACCCTTAAAGAACCATGCAATCGAAACGCGATCGCCTGGTTTGATACTCGTAACACTATCACCGACCTCTGTAACAATGCCGACGCCTTCGTGGCCAATGATTCGACCTGGCACTTCGCCAAAGTCACCATTGGCAACATGAAGGTCGGTGTGGCACAGGCCACAGTACTCTACCTTAACTAACGCTTCGTTAGCCTTGATATCACGTAATTTAACGTCTTTAATGTCAACATATCCATCTGAATTTGAACGTACTACAGCGGCTTTCATAGTAATGAAACCTTCTTCCAACGTATTGGTCGTGCACCAACATATCTAGTTTATGAAAGCGCTGTCATTTTGTCAAGGCCGGGATTTCTCGTTGACTAAAAGTTAGCATATAAAACTCGGAATTAATTGTTAAATAATGTACAAGAGTGACATTTTTTCAGCTAGATACGAACAATTGTGCAATAGCTATCTTAAAACAATCGTTTGATGACGAACTTATTAAAATATTAAAATTAAATAATTATTTCTAATAGTGATAGCGTAAAAGAAAATGTGTATCACGTGATACAAATAATCAACCAATAAAACTAACGATAACGTTAACATTTTAAATGAGGTAGGCCGATAATAAAATAGGTGCGCTACTAATGCTTAGTATCAGCATCGTAGCACACCTATTTTGAAGTAGACCAAATCAACTTTGTATCCATTTTATGAATGCGTATTAGTTTTAACTATTAGGTCAGATTATTTATTTAAAAATGATAATGGTTTTGAATTGTCGTGACGATGATTAATTTTCCGTTTTCCGAAATGATCGGGTTGTGAAGGCGATAACTAATGCGATCACTGCCAAGACAACGCAGGTAAACGGCAACGTGAACGCCGGCCGTGAAAGCGCTTGGCATTCAGGTGACTAGCCGCTTGGCCCATACTCAACAAACTGGTTGCCAAAGCGGTTGCGATGGCCCCGATGATTTGCTGAAGGGTGTTCATGATGGTGCTCCCATCACCGGAAGTTGGGCCAGTTAAGGCGCTTAAAGCGTGGGTTTGAGCGGGCGACATCGCGAGTGGACAGCCGATCATCAAAATGATGTGGGCGGCGATAACGAAGGCAACTGCGGTGTGGGTACCCGTGGTGAGTAACATCACGCCACCGATAACGGCAATGATAAAGCCGATTCGGGTGAGCCATTTAGCACCGAAGTTATCAAATAACCGACCGGAAACGGCGGAAACCAATGCGTTAACGATCCCACCGGGTAACATGATGATCCCGGTCATTGCGACTGGCAACAACAGTCCTTTTTGCATATACATTGGCAAGATGTACATTGCTGAAAGAATGATCCCGAAATCAAGCATCACCATAAGCGCGCCGGCCCGAAAGGCGGGTTTCGCAAAAATCTTCAGGTTCAAAATTGGTTCGGCGATGTGCAGTTGACGATAAGCGTAGAAGACCAAGACCACGATCCCGAAGACTAAGAGGCCTAACACGAGTGGTGAGCCCCAACCGCGAGAACTGGCGAAACTAACGGCAGTGACGACGCTTGCGAAGCCGATGACACTACTGAGAATCGATAACACGTCGACTTTAGGCCGCGTTAATTCGCCGACGTTTTCCAATGACGTGAGGGCGAAGAAGAGGGCGATCACTAAGAATGGGACGAAGGCCCAAAAGATCCAGTGCCAAGAGAGTTTGGCGAGAATCAGACCAGTTAACGTCGGGCCAATGGCGGGCGCAAACATGATGACGAGGGCGCAGACCCCCATCGCCGTCCCCAACTTAGCGGGCGCGAAAACCTGCATGGCGACCGCAAACATCAGCGGAAGGATCAACCCAGTCGCAATCCCTTGGATCATCCGACCAACTAATAGAATCGGAAAACTCGGGGCTAAAGCGGCGATGATGGCCCCAACGAGAAAATCGAGGAGTCCAAAGATCACAACTTGACGCGTGGTAAACCACTTCGTAATCAAGCTGTTGAGGGGTAAAATAACCCCAATGATCAGCATGTAGCCAGTAACCAACCACTGAACCGTGGCTGTAGTGACGCCCAGGCTTACCATTAGTTTCGGTAAGGCAATATTGAGGGATGTTTCTGAAAACATACCGACAAAGGCGCCGATTAACATACTTGCCATCGCGAGTGCGGGGTGTTTAACAACCACCCGTGGCTTGCTGGCATTAAAAGTTGCTTCTTGTTCCATAAGGCAAATTGACCAGCTTTCTGAAAATAATTGATGTAAACAGTTGGTTACATTACCAGAAAATTTGCGGCTTCGTAAGTGTTTTTTTCGAACACGCCCATTTAGTTGTACGGTTTTGGCCCACCCTCCAACGTCATTTGTGATAAAATATACCCATTACAAAGCAACCACTAAATTAGGAGCGCACGGGAATGAACGGCTTTTTTTCACGGGATAATTTACCTGAATTTTTAAGAAATAAGCGTCTGCGGGGACTCGCCCTGTTTATCATGGTGCTGTCTGTGATTGGCATCGTGCTGGCCTTTTTGTTTTCCTGGATCTTAGGGATTGCAGCGTTAGCGGCGGTGATCACGAGTTTGATCTTCGCGTTCAACACGATGAACGAAATTAGCGGCGACATGAACCGCTACATTGCTGACCTGTCTTTCCGGATCAACCGGGGTGAACAAGAGGCACTGATCGATATGCCCGTTGGGGTGCTGATCTTTGGCGATAACGATGCCATTGAATGGGTCAATCCGTACCTACAGCAATATTTTGGGGACCAAGCAGTGTTAAGTCGCCGGTTAAGTGACGTTGATCCGGAGTTGGAAAAGCTCATTATGGACCACGTTGACGATGACGGCGCACAGACGGTGACTTGGAATGACCGCCAATTTTCATTTTTAGTGCAACGGGATTTCCGAGCGGTCTACCTGATGGAAGTGACGCACTTTACTCAGATCGAACAGCGTTATGAAAATGAACGCGTTGCAATTGGCCAAGTTTTTTTGGATAACTACGACGAAATCACCCAGTCGATGACGGATCAGGATATTTCGAATTTAAGAAACTACGTAACCAACGAACTGTCGGCTTGGGCGCAACGTTTCGGCATGTACCTCAAACGGCTGGATGACGACCACTTTTTGGTGTTCATGTATGCGAAGGCAATGCGGGCCGTTGAAGCGGACAAGTTTAGTATTTTAGACACGATTCGGGAGAGTACCTCCAAGCAAAACTTCCCGTTGACGTTAAGTATCGGGATCGCTTACGGTGGCTCTGATTTAACCCGGTTAGCGGATCAGGCGCAGAGCAACCTTGATTTGGCGTTAGGCCGAGGCGGTGACCAAGTTGTCGTTCGGGCTCAGGATGCCGAGGCCCGCTTCTATGGTGGTAAAACCAATCCAATGGAGAAGCGGACACGGGTTCGGGCGCGGATGATCTCTCAAGCCTTGCAAGAACTGATGTCACAGGCTGATATGGTTTTCGTTCAGGGACACCAGCAGCCCGATATGGATGCGATTGGGGCTTGTCTGGGGATTCGGCGGATCGCGCAGATGAACCAAAAGCCGTGCTACATTGTGCTGGATCAAGAAACGGTCCACTCGGATGTGCAACGGTTGCTGGTTTCATTACGGGATTACCCAGAGATTTTTGAATCGATCATCACACCTGAAGAAGCCCTCAGCAAGATGACCAAACAAAGTCTGCTGGTCATGGCGGATCACTCGAAGCCATCGTTGTCAATTTCACCAGAACTCTATCAACGCCTTGAAAACCGGGTCATGATCATTGACCATCACCGGCGGGGCGAGGAGTTCCCTGAAAACCCGATGCTGGTTTACATCGAACCTTACGCCAGCTCAACTTGTGAGTTGATTACGGAAATGTTTGAGTATCAATCTCAAGAGAGCGAACCGATCAACAAGATTGAAGCAACCGCCATGTTGACGGGGATCTTTATTGATACCAAATCCTTCTCATTGCGGACGGGTTCAAGAACTTTCGACGCCGCCAGTTACTTACGGTCAGCCGGGGCCGATTCGGTTCAAATGCAGCAGTTTATGAAGGAAAACGTGGATAGTTACTTACAACGCAATCATCTGATTGAATTGGTTGAATTTGTGACACCGGATATGGCCGTGGTGGCTGGTGAACCGGATGAAATTTATGATCCAGTCACAGCGGCTCAGGCAGCGGATGACTTACTGAACATGTCCGGCGTTGACGCGTCATTTGTCATCACCCACCGCGAAGACGGACGCATTGGTGTGTCGGCTCGGAGCATGGGCGAAGTTAACGTTCAAGTCATTATGGAACAGATGGGTGGCGGTGGTCACCTGTCTAGTGGGGCGACACAAATTGCTGACAGTACGGTGGCTGATGTGAAGGCCCAACTGGTCGGTATTTTGACCAATACCGAGTCTGAAACGACCACATCTGAGGGTGAATAATTGGCCCAATTATGGTAGAGTTATTTTACGAGCGTGCGTTTGAAAAATCGATGATGATGTCGGTGATTTGGCGCATGAGATCATGATAAAAATGTCGACGGTTACCGCCACATTTGATTAAAGGAGGACTTACTGTGAAAGTAATCTTTTTACAAGACGTTCGCGGTAAAGGCAAGCGCGGCGAAATTAAGAATGTGCCTGACGGGTACGCCCAAAACTTTTTAATTAAGCAGGGCAAGGCGAAGGCCGCAACGAGCCAAGCATGAGCCAATTAAAGGGCCAACAAAAGGCCGAAGCTAAGCGTGAAGAAGAGCTTAAAGAAGAGGCTGAAGTTGTTAAGAAGACCTTGGAAGACGGCAAGACAATCGTTGATCTGACAGCCAAGGCCGGCACTGATGGTCGCTTATTTGGTTCGATCCCAAGCAAACAAATTGCCCAAGCCTTAGAAAAGCAGTATGGTATTAAATTGGACAAGCGAAAAATCGAACTACGGGAACCCATCAAGATGATGGGCTTCATCAACGTCCCAGTGAAATTACACCAGGACGTGACCGCAAAGATTCGGGTCCACGTGGTCGAAAAGTAACCACGGTGCTACCGATATCAATCGGTAGTCGTTGAAATGGCGTTAATGACAGGGTCGATGGCAAGTAAGCTTGTCGCGGCCCTGTCTGCGGTTAAGAGCTAGGAGAGTATGTATGAGTGAAGGGTTAAGGGATCAAACGCCACCCCAAAATATCGACGCCGAAAAAGCGGTGTTAGGCGCGATCTTTCTTAGTGGTGACGCGTTAGTTGATGCAATGGAACAGCTTCAAGCTGAGGATTTCTATCGACGCGCTAACCAATTGATTTTCCAAGTGATGGTCGACTTAAATGACCGGGACGAAGCCATTGATGTGGTGACCGTTACCGATGAGTTAACTCGGCAAAATCAGCTGGACGATGTTGGTGGCATGCCATACATTGGTGAATTAGCCACCTCCGTTCCAACGGCAGCCAATGTAGGCTACTACGCCAAAATCGTGAGCGATAAGGCGACGTTACGGCGGTTGATTCAAACGGCGACGAAGATCGTCACGGAAGGCTATACCGAAGATGCGCCCGTTTCGGAGTTATTGGATAGTGCTGAACAGGCCATCATGAACGTTACCGAAGCGCGGAATCAATCCGGTTTTAAGATGATCAAAGACGTGTTGAATAACACGTTTGAAGAAATTGATCGTCTGTCACAACAGGGTGACACAATTACTGGGTTGTCGACGGGCTATCCGGATTTGGATAAGATGACGACCGGGCTCCATGATGATGAACTCATGATTTTGGCTGCGGCCAGCTGTTGGGAAAACCGCCTTTGCGTTGAACATTGCGCAAACGTGGGGACGAAAACGGATAAGGCCGTTGCCATCTTCAGTTTGGAAATGAGTGCCGAGTCATTGGTCAGCCGGATGTTGTGTGCGGAAGGCAGTATCAACGCCAATCATTTGCGGACGGGGCAGTTGGAAGAAAACGAGTGGCAAAGTTTAATCGTTGCATGGGGAGTTTATCCAAAGCGAAGATCTTCATTGACGATACGGCCGGCATCAAGATGTCCGAAATTCGGGCAAAATGCCGCCGGTTGGATAAGGAACAAAATGGTAATCTAGGACTAGTTTTAGTGGATTATCTGCAACTGATCGAAAGTAGCGGCGCCGAAAACCGACAACAAGAAGTGTCAGCCATTTCGCGGCAACTCAAGAAGCTTGCGAAGGAACTGCATGTGCCGGTCATCGCACTGTCACAACTGTCTCGTGGCGTGGAACAACGTCAAGATAAGCGACCAGTGCTGTCCGATATCCGTGAATCAGGGTCAATTGAACAAGATGCCGACATCGTCTCCTTCCTGTATCGTGATGACTATTACGAGCGAGAAGACGGCGATGATGACGACAACGATAATAACGGTGGTGGCAACGACGAAGGCATCCAAGATGTGGGTGAAGTCGAAGTCATTATCGAAAAAAACCGGTCGGGTCCACGTGGGACCGTGAAGCTGTTGTTTGTGAAGTCGTTTAATAAGTTTTCTTCGGTGGCGTATACACCGGAGTAGAGAGCGGAGCAAAGCGGTTAAAGACTGGAGCATAAGGCCTCCTCGCCAGAAATCCCGGGTTT
>NZ_BBAD01000113.1 GCF_001311075.1 Secundilactobacillus similis DSM 23365 = JCM 2765 | reverse complement strand
GACAGCACAAAAACACACCTCGCATCCAATCGATACGAGGTGTGTTTTAAATTATCATTTGCCTACTCACTGCGCTTTCGTCAAGTGCTTGGCCAGTAACATCGTGTAGTACCGATTCCCAGTTGGGTTCGGGTGCACGTTATCTTTATAGAACCAATTTGGGTGTCCTTGACTAAGGCCATGCCAGTCAACCACTTCAACGTTCGGGTAGCGTTTAGCCGCCCGTAAGATTGTCGCATTGACTTGATGCTCCCAGTTTCGTTGGCACGTGGGTGTTGACCCAGAAAATTTTGCGTTTCGGGCCAATCATCCGAATGACACTGTTGATCTGCGCATCCGTCATTGGGCTGTTCGTTCCCAAATTAATGACCACGTTATCGGCCAGAGCGCCCTTGGCTTGGAGCGCTTGGATCTGCTTTGGCGCTTGCCAAATTTGGCGACCAACAGCGGCCGACACGTAGGTGTTTGGAAAGACGGACTGAAGGTCTTTTGACACATCGACCATGACCGAATCACCAATCGCTGTGATCGAGAGATTTCTCGCTGTAACCAGCTGGCGTTTGGTCAGCCCATATTCTCTATGAACCGCAATTTCACGTTTAGTTAATTTAATTTTTGCTAACGCTTGTGCTTGTTTCTTTTGTTCCGCAGCTCGCTTTTCAGCAGCTTTCTGCTTCTTCAATGCCGCTGCATTACGTTTATCAGCCGCTTTTTGATTACGCTTGATATTCGTCTGAAGTGCCGTTTGCTTTGCTGATTGCCGAGATGGTGCGGTTGCAGCCCCAAATAAAGCGATGACCACAACGACCGCAGCCGGTAAAGCGACCCAACGTCGAAGCCCGTACACTGAATTTTTAGCGACTAATTCACGCAATAGTGTCGGTAGCTGACGATAGTTATACCGGCGCATTGGTCGTTCAAGGTACCGGTATGACAGGTCACTGACGATTAAGATCAAAGCCGCCTCAATCAATGCATTTAATACCGGATGCGCTGAAATGGTAACCTTGGCCTCGTAAAAAATCATAATTGGAAATTGATAAAGGTAAATCCCGTAACTGCGTTTCCCAATCCAGGTAAATAACCGGTTGGTCAACACCCGGTTCAAGATGCCTGCGGGATGGGCCACTGCTGCTACCAATAAAGCTGAAAACAGTGTAAAGACAAGCATGCCGCCACGATACGTAATCGTACTTTGACCAGATAGCGTCACAAATAACCACGCGATCACGGCGAGGCTAACAAAGCCCACCCCATTGATCAAGTATCGTTCTCGTTGCGGTAATTCGGCCTTCAGCTTCGTCGCAGGCCAAATAAAAGCCAATGCAACGCCTAACAAAATCGCAAACATCCGGGTATCAGTTCCGTAATAGACCCGGTTGGTGTTATCCGGACCCGCATACAGGATGCCCATCAAAATTGCCGAGATACCAGCCGTGGCCAAAACAATGTAAAAAATCGTTTTGCGTTGCCGAAATACCCACAAAAAGAGGACTAACAGTAACGGCCAAAAAAGATAAAACTGGCTTCAATCGATAATGACCAAAGGTGGGTAAAAGGTGATTCACCGTTAAACCGATCAAAATACGACTGTCCGTGACCGATTTCCCACCAGTTATAAACATAAAGCAGGTTAGTGCCGATAATTGCCTTCAGATTAACAAACAATGATCGTTGAAACAGCGTAATGTACGCCGCAGTTGTCAGTACCATCGTGACCAGTGCCGGATAAAGTCGTTTCATTCGGCGCCCGTAAAACGCGGGTATGTCAATTCGACCATTTTGTTCGTACTCTTGTAATAAAAGATCCGTAATTAAATATCCCGAAACCACAAAGAATATTGGCACACCAAGATAACCACCCTGTAGGCTGTAAGGTAGTAAGTGGTAAACGATCACCCCAAAAACGGCGATGGTCCGAATGCCATCGAATCCAGAAATATAGCGGCTGTTTTTCAGTCGTTTACTTCCCTGCTGTTGCATCAATTCTCCCCCATTTCAACTTTTAAACTTGTTAAGCGAATCAGTTACTATTCAACAAATTCAAAGGTGAAATCTTCAATTTGAACTAAATCACCATTGCGAGCGCCACGATCACGCAGAACTTCATCGACACCCATGCCACGTAACTGACGGGCAAATCGAAGCGTACTTTCCTCATGATCAAAGTTCGTCATTAAGAAGAGGCGCTCTAGTTTAGCACCGCTTAAGACCCAAGTACCATCTTCATCACGAGTCACATCAAAGTGATCAGTTGGCTCAGTCGATTCTGGTTCAGGTAACATCTGTTCAAGGTCATCCACACCCTTAACTGGGAAGGCTGGCGTTTGATCAAGCACTTCAACCGTCTTTTCAATCAACGGCGTTAACCCATCGTGAGTCACACTCGAAATGGCCATCACAATTGGTGCGGTTGGCAATGTGTCATCCGCGGCCAGTTTTTGTTTCAAAATTTCTAAGTTTTCCTTTGAGTCGGGAAGATCCATCTTAGTAGCAACCACGATTTGAGGCCGCAACAAGAGGTCTGGATCATACTTTCTCAGTTCATCGTTGATCTTTTGGAAGTCTTCGTAAGGGTCGCGTTCTTCAAAGCCACTGACATCAATCAAGTGAAGGAGTACCCGAGTCCGCTCAATATGGCGTAGGAATTCGATACCCAGACCGATCCCACTAGCAGCACCCTCAATCAACCTGGTAAATCGGCAACCGCAAAATCGCGACCATCGTTTAAGCGCACCATGCCCAGGTTAGGTGACAACGTTGTAAAATGGTAATCGCCAATTTTAGGTTTCGCACTCGTAATGGCAGCTAATAACGTTGACTTACCAACAGATGGGAACCCAACTAGCCCGACATCGGCCAATAGCTTAAGTTCCAACCGCACTCGCCGTTCTTCACCAGGTTCGCCATTTTCAGCGAGTTCTGGGGCCGGATTTTTAGGCGTCGCAAAGTGGACGTTACCACGACCACCACGGCCACCGTTAGCGGCAACGATCTCGTCATCTGGTTCAACGAGGTCCGCAATCACCATGTTGGTTTCATCATCAATCAAAGTGGTCCCTTGAGGAACTAAAATGATGCGTCTTCTGCGCCGCGACCAGTCATTCCTTTGATACCGCCCTTTTGACCAGACTCTGCCTTGAACTTCTGGTTATACCGAAAATCCATTAACGTCCGCAGTCCTTGGTTGACCCGAAAAATAACACTACCGCCGCGACCACCGTCACCGCCAGCAGGGCCACCATTGCTCATACTTTTCACGCCGGAAGGCAACCATTCCGTTACCACCATTACCGGCCTTTACATTTATCGTTACATGATCTACAAACATAATTTATCTCCATACTTCTTGAATTCGTTCAGTTGCTCTAACCTTGTCATTATCCAATGAAATGGCCGAAATTACCACAGTTATTTCAGATTTCGTCAGATTCTAATTTGTTTCAGGCATCTTGGCCAACGTTAAGTGAATCGTATCGGCCACTGGTTTCGAAATGCCCAGTTTCTGTAACTCTTCTGTGGAAGCGGCCGCGATCTTCTTCATTGAGCCAAATTCTCGTAATAACTTGTTCCGCGTTTTTGGCCCCACACCGGCAATATCATCTAACCGCGAACTCAACGAATTCTTGGCGTGGACTTTGCGGTGGAACGTAATGGCGAACCGGTGCACTTCATCTTGGATGCGTTGTAAGAGGTAAAACCCCTGTGACTTGGGATCCAAATGTAGCGGTGTATCCCCAACCTCTGACAACAAATCGGCAGTCCGGTGTTTATCATTTTTAACCATGGCCGCTACTGGAACGTTAAGTCCTAGTTCGTTTTCCAGAATGTCCTTGGCCGCTTCGAGTTGAATTGGGCCACCATCCATTAGAATTAGGTCAGGTAACGGAGCGTGTTCCTTCAACAACCGAGTGTAGCGTCGCCGAATCACTTCTTGGGTACTAGCCGTTTCGTCCGCATGATCAACTGTCTTAAGTTGTATTTTCGGTACAAATTTTTATTCGGTTGACCGTCCACGAAGACAACCATGGCAGAGACCAGGTCAGCTCCTTGGATGTGAGAGTGGTCGAAGGCCTCGATTTTATGGCCCGGCGCGATGCCCAATGCATCCGTAATCTCCTTCATCGCCCCGGTGGTCTTTTGTTCATCCAGTTCCAATAACCGGAACTTTTCTTCAAGGACGAGGCGCGCATTTTTACCAGCCATTTCTAGCAAAGCACGTTTTTCACCTCGTTGCGGCGTGCGCACCGGTACCGGTAGCATCTCCTCTAAAATATCCTTTGGTAAACTATCCGGAACTAAAATCTCCTTTGGCAACACACTGTTCTTTCGGTTATAGAACTGAATAATAAAACTCGTCATTTCTTCCACGTCACTGTTCACGATTGGAAACAGTCGTTTTTCCCGCTTGATCAACCGCGCTTGGCGAATAAAGAACACCTGCACGGACAACCAACCCTTATCCAGATAAAAGTTGAAAATATCACGTGGAGTCCGGTCGGTTGAAATGATCTTCTGCTTTTCAACGGTCACTTCAATGTAGTGCATCTGGTCACGAATCTCAGCTGCCCGCTCAAATTCCAATTTTTCGGCCGCTTCAGTCATCTGTTGATTTAAATGACGCTTCACGGTCGCCACGTTCCCGTTCAAAAACGACTTAATGTGTTCAATTTGACGCTTGTAGGTCGCTTCCGGCACTTCTTTAAAGCATGCGCCTAGACACTGACCCATGTGATAATACAAACACGGCCGGTTTTGGAAACCGGTACACCGTCGTAACGGGTAAACTTTTTGCAGAAAATGCAGCGTTTCCTCCGCTGCATACACGTTCGGATAAGGACCAAAATAGTACGCCCCATCCTTTCGAACGGTACTAACAATCAGCATCTGTGGATCACGTTCGTTGGTAATTTTAATGTACGGGTATCCAGTGCCCTGCTTTAGCTTGATATTGTAGTGGGGTTGGTGCTTTTGAATCAGCGTAATTTCGAGTAAAAAGGCTTCTTTGTCCGTCGACGTCACAATGGTCTCAAAATCAGCAATTTCAGACACCAAGCGAGCCGTTTTCCCCTCGTGACTACTCTTGAAGTACGACCGCACCCGGTTCTTCAGGTTTTTAGCCTTCCCGACATAAATAATCGTGCCGTTAATATTCTTCATCATGTAAATTCCCGGCATACCAGGCAACAACGCCAATTTATGCTCTAAATACTCTGATGCCACAGCGACCCCTCCTTCGTCATTCTCGACCTATCATTATAACCCGAATGCACGTTTGGGTAAAGGATAAGCACAGTGTGCGGAGTGAGGCGGTTAGAATGCGGAGTGTAAGGTGCTTGGGTAAAGGCGCCCGGGTCTGGCGTTTTTACCCAAGCCACCTTACATGCAGCGTTCTGCCTCACGCAGCACCATTCGGCACGGTAGCCTAAAACACGGTTACCTCCCCAAAAACAAAAAGCCCCCGCAGCCAACTTGGCCACACGAGGTTTAAGCCTGTTCCAATCTAATTTCCAATAATCTTACTAATAAAATCCTGTGTCCGCTCATTTTGCGGATGATTGAACAATTCGTTCGGTTCATTCTTTTCCAGAATATATCCGTCAGCCATGAACCAGACTTGGTCGGCCACTTCACGAGCGAAGCCCATTTCGTGGGTCACGACCACCATCGTCATACCTTCTTCGGCCAGTTCCTTCATAACGGCCAGTACTTCACCGACCATTTCAGGATCCAACGCACTGGTTGGTTCGTCAAACAACAAGACTTCTGGATCCATCGCCAAAGCACGCGCAATGGCCACCCGTTGTTGTTGCCCACCAGAAAGACTAGCTGGGTAAACGTCGGCCTTTTCACCTAAGCCAACCCGCTTTAGTAGGTTCAAAGCCTTTTCGCCAGCTTCGGCATCCGACATGTGCTTCACGCGAATCGGTGCCAGTTTCAGGTTTTCCAACACGGTCATGTTTGGGAACAGGTTAAAGTTTTGGAACACCATTCCCATCCGCTCGCGCATGGTCGTCAATTCATCTTCGGTGAAGCTTTGCGTATCCTTACCCTCAAACATCACGTGCCCGGCTGTTGGTTGTTCCAACAGGTTTAAGCAACGCAAAAAGGTACTCTTACCGGAACCAGAAGGTCCAATCACACAAATCACTTGTCCAGGTTCAACAACGCCATCGATTTCTTTTAGCACTTCGTTGTCACCGTATTTTTTTTCGAGTTTGTTAACCTCGATCAATGCATTACTTGGCATGTTTCATCTTCCTCTCGTAGAAGTTTAAGATTCTGGTCAGAATAAAGGTAATGACGAAGTAAATCATCATGCGACAAATACCGGCATAACGCCACGGTACGTATCCGCCCGCACAATGTTCAATTGGTAAATCAAGTCGGTAACCCCGATGATTGAGACAATTGAACTTTCCTTGATCAGGGAAATAAATTCGTTCCCTAATGCTGGCCAGATGTTCTTCAACGCTTGTGGCAAGACCACGTACCGCATGGTATCGGTCTTGGTTAACCCTAAACTAGCTGATGCTTCGGTTTGACCCTTCGAAACGGAGTTGATCCCACCACGAATAATTTCGGCAACGTAGGCCCCACTGTTTAAGGAGACCGCGATGATCCCGGAAAGTAACGCTGGTAAGTTCACAATGATCCCGATCCCGAAGTAAACAAACATCACTTGAACCATCAGTGGTGTCCCACGGACGAATTCAATGTAGGCAATCGCAATGGCGTGCAAAAACTTACTCTTGGCAAACCGCATCAAGGCCAGTAACGTCCCTAACGCAACCCCAAGTACAACGGAAACTGCGGAAATAATCAGCGTATATTCGATCCCTTTAGCGAAGTATTTCCAGTAATGTGGCATCGATGTATCGTTAGTGTTGACCTTCATGTATTTACCAGCATCAGCTAAATAACCTTCAGTCAGGTTCTTAGACTTGATTTGGGCAATACTCTTGTTGACGGCCGTTTCCAAGGTTGTTGAGCCCTTCTTAAAGGCAATTGCGGCCCCAATTTCGTTTTTGTTTAAGTGATAACTTGATGGAATCATGGCCAAATCTGGATCGTTCTTCACGTAAGCTTCAGCAGATGGCTTTTCAATTCCTAACGCATCGATTTTATGGGTCTTCAAAGCCAGCACAAGGTCGGTGTTTTTGTCCATCCCTTTAACCGTGCTACCTTTGATCTTATTCTTAGCCAATTCGTACTGCAGCGTCCCCGTTTGGGCACCGATTTTCTTGTTGGTCAGTTGCTTTTGGCTCGTAAACTTCGCCTTATCCGTCTTGTTGATCAAAAATGCTTGACCACCACTATAGTAGATATCGGAGAAATCAACACTTTGACGCCGCTTTGCGGTTGGGTTGATCCCACCGATCGCCACGTCGGCTTTCCCAGTTTGGATAGCAACCAAAAGTGAGTCATACGACATACTCTTCCACTTCAGTTTAACACCAAGGTCCTTACAAATTTTTTCCATGACCTTGATATCCATCCCAACGATTCGTTCCTTACCCTTTGTATCAGCTAAGAACTCGTATGGTGGATAATCGGGTGACGTGGCTACGACCAACGTCCCCTTATTTTTAATATGTTGCAGTGTTTGATCCGCGGCGTACGCGGTTTGATGAGTTGTACTGGTACTCATGCTCATAAAGAATAATAGCGATAAACCAATCGTTATCAGTACTTGAAGAATCCTTTTCCCCTGGACTTTCATCTACGAAACTCCCTCTCTAAAAAATTTAATACCATTACCTTACACCATTTTCATTGTTTATGCAACTTATCATATAAATCGGCTTATTTTATACATAAAGTAGACCAATTTAGGCGTTTTATGCACAGAAATATACATTTACACATTATTTAAAAAAAGATACCTGGTTGATCCAATTAACCAATAAGAAAAACTGCACCTTTGGAATTTCCTACTGTCGTTTGTGTCCAGCGTAAGCATATTTAGTTTGTGAAATGATTCTGGTTTTGGATAGTGGAAGGATGCCACGGGAGG
>NZ_BBAD01000112.1 GCF_001311075.1 Secundilactobacillus similis DSM 23365 = JCM 2765 | reverse complement strand
CGACAGCAACGCAAAAAGGTCGCCAACAAGTAAACATACTCGTTGATGACCTTCAATATAAGTTCACTAATTATCCCGGCACCACTCGTCGCATAATCCGCATCGCCAGTGGTTGAACGACTAGCCCGCGGATAATGTAAGCCAGCAGCAACGACCGCAACCAAACCATTAAAATGACGGCAACCGGCATTCCCGGAATCGCACCGGCAGTCACTAGTCCCCAGGTGCACATGCTAAAACACATCACGATTAGCATGGTCCAGCTTCGAATTCGATTACTTCGGCGTTGCAATGCCGTTCCCGATAGCTGAACCGTATACCGTTTGATCAACCCGTTCACGAGCCGATTAACGACCAATACAGCGTAGCCAAACGAAACGATTACCGTGGGCGCCCACCAGACCAGAAACGTGTGCCACGCCCTGACCGTGACGCCCATCGCCAAGCAATTACCGACGAGGCTCATCACCGTCCCCATACCGAGGCACATTTCAGCCAATAGAAACAACCGCTGTTTCGTCGACATTTGAACACCCCATTACAAGCGTGAGTTCACAACGTCACTACCACTTTAATGGTCGTTATTTTAGGCTGATTCTAGGCGAAACACAAGCATCAACTACCGCTTCCGACGACGAAGTAATTTGTTGCCATGCCGGCTCTTGCTTAAATCGTGAACCTCGTGCTTTTCAGCCACTGCCGTCCGTGGATATGGCCGGTCACAGACCTGTTCTAATGTGGCTGCCGTCTTCTTGGTCAGCACCTTTTCATCAGCTAATTTGCCAAACAACGTCCGCAACATCTGCGTCGTAAACGTGTAAGTGGCCACCTTAGTTTGACCAGCTAACTGGGTTAAGTACGCTGCCACATGGTCAGCTTCCCAGCGCTTAGGTGTTTCCACGTAATCCGCATACATCACATCGTAGAAGTTGACGATGATGTCCACGACTTCTGCTTGATTGTGTGCTTGACGGACTGACTTTTGTTCTGGTTTGACCCAAAGTTCTCGGGCCGTCTTCAAGCCTTCATCATGCGTTCGGGTTGCCACGGCTTGGTACCACTTGTAGTTGGCCGTTTGTTGGACGTGGTGGCGGGTCTCAACTTCACTCTTTGGCACGTAAACGGTGCCCGGATAAGCCACTTCGCCATCGAGGACGCGTTGGACCTGTACGGCGTCATCGTATTCTGAGAGGTATTTTTTCGCTAATTTTTGGTCGTTGATATCCACACCATCGGCCTTCATCTTCAACAGCACCGTTTTGGCTGGTGAGTAGTTGGCGTCATCCTTACCGGCTATCACAACTTGATCCATCACCTTTTCCGTTGCGGTTTGCACTTCGGCAACCACTGCGTCAGATAACAAGTCTTCTCGCTGCGCAAAGGCTAGAAAGGCCGCCAGCAAATCCGGCAATTGGTCATAGTCGGCTGGCTCAAAGGCCATTTCGTTCACCACGTAACCCGTAAGCAGTTGCTCTAAGGCTGCAGCGGTCCACTGATCAGGGGTCAGTTGCAGTTCTTCATAGGCCTGGCCAACCAGCACTAGAATCAACAACCGCGCTTTTGATGGCACAATTGAGAGCGCTTTAAATTCATCTGAGCTCACAAACTGCTTTGCCCAATCAACGGACTGCTGCTTCAATTCAGCGGCAACCGAACTCTGCCAACGCAGATGACCATCGGCCGCTGCGGCTTCTGCAAGTTCATCCTGATAGGCAGTTAACGCATCTCGTAACGGCACCATGTTGAGGTCGTTGTCACTCCGAGAAGCAATGAATAACAGCAAGCTGCTGACTACGGGGAACTGTTCATCGAATTGATCGACCGACTCGTCTTGTTCGTGCAGCAACTTTAAACCAGCCAAGATGTCCGCTTGTGTCCACTGCGCTACCGGTAAGCCGTTGACTGATCCATCGCGCTGAAAAAGGTCTCGCTAATCGTTTCGGGTAATCCGTCAGGATAAGTCCCCTCGATCATCTGGTAGCCCGGAAAGCTCGCAAATTGCGTCCAAGCTTGCTTAAATTCACGTTGATATCGTTGTTTCTTAACTTTCACCATAAGTGCGCCTCCGATAAGTTTCTAGTCTTAGTTTAGCACGAAGGACGGGCCTTTCACAAATGCAATCAGGTTCGCCAGCATGGTATACTGAACCCGTAATCCATCCGACAAAAGGAGCGATAGGTCAATGGACATCACCTTCAACGAAAGTTTTGCGGCTAGTTTAACCAATACGCTAGACACGCCAGTTATCGGACTACCTGCCGAGTTTCAATTCGGCCAGTTAACCAAATTAGCTCACCCGGATGACCCAATTTGGCAACTCAAGCAACGTTACGACTCACTTTCAACTGTGACGGTTGCGTCACTTCAGCAAGCGCAGACGCAACTGCTGGCAGCGTTAAAAAAGGGCGAACCGCTTCGGCTTTGGACCATGGCCACGGCGGATGACGCGCTTGGGTTTCGCTACTTATGCGACCTGCTTCAACACCAGCCCGGTGAACTCACCCGCATTAACGTCCCAATCAACCAGCCTATGACAAATAAGGCGCAATCGGCCTCCAAACCTTGAACGACCTTGGCGAACTCGACCCCGATACCATTCCAGAATGGCTACCACAAGCGGTGCCGGTGACCGCCGCCGAACAAACCGCCTACGCTTACGACTGGCAGCAACTTGCTTCAGACCACCAACCGCTCCACGTGCGCATCAACGGCCAGCTAATTGGGGCGACTGTTGACTTTTACGACTCGTTCTTAATCCCGCAACTACAGCACAAGCGCTGGTCCCCCACCCGCATCATCGGCGAGACTATGGGCCGCTACTGCATCGCCGTCCCAGATTGGTGGTGGCGCTACCGCCTAACTGCCCTGACCACCGCAAACTAATTGAATTTGCCCACTAAATACGGTACACTGAACCCAGTGCCCCCGCAGTTAGCGGGCTTTTATTTTGGCACATCAAGAACATACGTTCACTGAAGGAGTTTTGAAAATGAATAATCAAGAACTACAAGCCTACCTTGCGGAAAACAGTCAGGTCGAACCGCTCTTTATGGAAAAGGCCTTAGCCTATTTGAATGAGCAGAACATGGATAAGCTCCCCGCTCGGCGCCTGAACGACACCATGATTCAACGGGAAGCCGATAAGTTATTTGACCAAGTGTTAGACGACGTGAACCAAAAAATTGCGCAACAGGCTCACGGGAACACTTCCCCGGAAACCTGGCGCGCAATTATTGAGCAAACCAACCTGATCGAACAGATGGAAGATTCCATGTCTGAATTAGAATTCGGTGCTCAAGACTAGCAAGATTTTGACGAATCAGTGAGCCCCCGATTATGAGTTGCCATCATGTCGGCGCCGTTCACGACCTGCACCGGCGTTTCGAACTGTTGGGCGTCATCGCGAATCGCAAATTGAAAGTTGCGGACGTCCAGCACTAATCCGGGTGCCAAGAAGTACAGGTCGTATTCGGCGCTATAGAGCTGAACGCCCGCTTCATTCGCGAGTTGAATCGGATAATCTGGATCTTGCTTATCGAGCACCACTAACGTGAAAACCGCGCCAATCGTGCAGGCACCACCTTGCAGGCTGTATTTGCCACCGACATCGTCGGCGATGAGGACGAGGATTTTGTCTTGAAGGTGCTGTTGTTTGAGACGCTCAGTGGCGGCTTGGGTGATGCGGATGGTTGGCATGGTTAGGACTCCTTTTTTCGATTCATGATAATACTAGTATAGCGCACCTCACCCAATTGACACTAAATAAGCGTCCCCCAAATGCCCAGTCTGGCATCTAGGGGACGCTTATTTAATTCCTATTCAATCACTGACGACCCGATCTCGACCAGCCCGCTTTGCCGCATACAAGTTGGCATCCGCCCGACTAATGACCTGATCATTTTCGTGATCAGCCGCGGCAATCTGTGTGACGCCCGCCGAGATGGTCAATTTAATTGACGCGCCCGCCGCATTGATTTTGAGGTTCGCTAAGTGCTTGCGGTAGTTTGCCAGCATCACGCTAGCCTGTTCATTACTTGTACCACCATTTAAAATGACGCTGAACTCCTCACCACCCGTTCGGTACAGAGTGGCCGGAAAGGTCATCGTATCAAGATAATCAGTAAAATCCTGTGCGAAGGCCTTCAACACCGCGTCCCCCGCTAAATGGCCGTAAGTATCATTGACCCGTTTAAAGTGATCAATATCCACCATTACCAGATGAACCACCGGGATTTTCCCGTCATTCACGAGTTGCCGGTACCGGGAAAAGTCATTATTAAACTTGATCCGACTATGCACACCGGTTAACGCATCGTGTTGCGTATCGTAGGTCAACTCCTGTTCCCGCCGCTTACGGTAGGCCAACAGCTGGTCGTAGAGGTACGCCAACACCATGACGGCAATAAAGCAAACCGTCACCGACAGTGTCTGGCCCAGTTCATAGCCGTATGAATACATATCAAACAGCCAAATGATCAAACTCGTCACGCACAATGTCGCAAACAGCCGGAGTTGATTTCGTCTGATCCAATTTTGCCAGTAGTTTAGCGCGTACAGCAACACCAGCGTACCCACAAAGCCCGCCAATGCCCCCATGTTCCAGTCCCAGTACGGCCAAAACGACAGGAAAACGCACCCGAGGAGAACGGCGTACCCCTTGTGGCTGTGTAATTTTAAACTCATATAAATCAGTGCCCCGTTCCGAAGCGCGTTCGCCGTCCAAGTGTAGGTTGTCCCAAACAACCGTAACACCCGAACGAAGAGGATCACGACCACCACGTAAGCCACCAGTAGCCACACCGTTTCGATTTTACGGTGAAACAGCCGAATCGTGACTTGATTACCAAGATCTTCGATCAACTCTAACGTCGCCACAAACCCGATCATAAAGAAGAATGACCAGAAGAACGTATTGCCAAATAATTCCATAGACTCGCTGCCTCCAGAGACCGTCCAGCTCAATCCGATATTTTTTCTCAATTACTATAAGAATACCGCATTTTAGTGGCCAAAACGACCCTAAATGTCGATTCCTTTCACAATTTTTCACCTGGGTTATTGATAAGCGTTTGGTAATTGATTAAGCAATTAAAAGGACCCCGCAATGACTGCGAGGTCCAATGATTCATTCAATTCAATTCGCTTAATTCAATTAACGTTGATCAGTTAGTTCAATTCAGCCGCAATCGCTTGGTTGACCGCTGCTTGTTCAGCTTCAACCAAATCAACCCGACTGCCGATGACTTTAATGTCCATCGTAATTTCCCGGGTTAAGCCTGGGGTGTTGATCTTAGGTTCAAAGAAAGCTTTGAATTCAGCCAACCGCTCTGCCGTGTGGAAGATGCCGGCCGTTACCGTGATGTAGGTACTGAATTCCATGTCCCCACCAACGGTTGCTTCCAACCATGACCAGTCATCGCGCAACCAGTCCCAAGCGGCTTGTTCGCCCTTAGGGTTAGCTAACACGCCCCGGTACCAACCACGCAAGTCTTGTGGCTTGATGGTATCGGCGTCTTCAAAGGCTCGATCACCCGTTTGATCAGCGCTGCATCCGGCGTGCTGGTCAAAGCCGCGCGAATGGCAGACTTGAAGCTGGCGTCTGGGGTTTGACGGTAGGCATTTAATAGCGCCTCAAACAATTCGGTTGAACCGTAGTGCTTCACTTCGTTAGCCAGCACCATTGCCCGGATATCAGCTGGTAGTGCGCCTAAGTCGGCTTGGTTATCGGTAAATAACTGGTGCGCCGCTTCAATCGCAGCCGGATTCTTAGCGTACAACGCCGCACTCAACACGTATGGCCGAGTCAGTTGGTCATCGTTAGACTCACCAGCGCGTGGGGTCCAACCCAAACGGGCCACCTGCTTAGCACTCAGTTGATCATACAACTTGCGTAATTGCGCCTCTTCAGTCGATTCAGGGGTGACGAACTGCGTCAACGTCCCAGCGATTCGATACAAGGCCGCATTGACCACCGTAGCGGGACTTTCAGCAAAGTCCTTCAACAATGGCACTAAGTCAGCGTAAGATACTTGGCGCCCATCGGCTAATAACCGCAGATCTTGTAAGAGTTGTAGTTGCGAAATCGCGTCTAAATCTGCACTGGTCGTCAACAAATCAGCCCGTAACGTGTCATCGTAGTTCACGATAAAGTGTGATTCATTGCCCACGTTCAAGCGGAATGGTTCGCCGGCTTGTTGGCGAAGGTCAGCATAATCGCCGAGTACCACTCGTGCGTCTTTCATAATTTGCGGCGTTGCGGCGTAGTTGCCGTTCAGCGGAATTTGCCACTTGCGGTCTTGATCAACACCATCACCCACGAAGAACTGGTGTTGCGATAAGGTCAATTGACCATCGACAACCTTGGCGTCCACGACTGGGTAGCCGGGTTGTTCAAGCCAAGAGTTCATGATGGCGCCAACGTCTAAGTTCGAGGCTTCGCCCAAGGCAGCCCAAAGATCAGCCCCAGTGGCGTTGCCGTAGCGGTGCGCCGCAAAGTAGGCCTTCAAGCCTTCCGCAACGCATCATCACCAATCAATGACCGCACCATGACCAGCATCCGCGCACCCTTAGCGTAAACGATCGCGCTATCAAACAAAGCTCGATTTCAGCCGGATCTTCAACGCTAACGTGAACCGACTGAACGCCATCCGTCGCATCCCGTTGTAACGCTGCTGGGACGTCAGACGTCTGGAACATTTCCCAGATGTGCCAATCAGGTTCCAAGGCATCGATGGCCACGTACTCCATCATGTTGGCAAAACTTTCATTCAACCACAGATCATCCCACCACTTCATGGTAACAAGATCCCCGAACCACTGGTGCGCTAGTTCGTGGGAAATGACAGTGGCAACGAGCTGCTTCATATCCAAAGCGGTGTTGTCTGGATCGAGCAGTAAGTACGCTTCCCGGTAAGTCACGAGGCCCCAGTTCTCCATTGCGCCGGCTGAAAAGTCAGGCAACGCTAACTGCCAAGAATGTGGCAGTGGATATGGCGTCTGATAAAAGTCCTCGTAGAACTCAATTGACCGCTTGGCAATATCTAACGCAAAATCAAGTTCGTTAGCCTTGTGCGCCTTGGTGCCAAATACCCCAACTTGAACGCCGCTCTTGGTAGTGGTTTGCTTGCCTTGTAATTCACCAAAGGCGAACGCAACGAGGTAAGTGGACATCTTCACCGTAGTGTCGAAGTAGTGCACGCCATCTTCAACTTTCTTTTCAGGCATGTTGGCTAACACCGTTTCGCCTTCGTGTTCATCGAACTTCAACGCCAGATCAAAAGTCGCCTTAGCTTCTGGTTCGTCCACACATGGGAAGGCTTGGCGCGCAAACGTGGTTTCGAATTGCGTGCCGATGATTTGCTTCTTTTCGCCGTTAACCTCGTAGTAGGATGGGTAGATGCCCATCATGGCGTCGGTTAATGCGCGGTGTAGTCGATAGTCAAGGTTGTTTCACCGGTTGATGGCAGCGTGATATTGATGGCTTCTGCTGCATCGTCCGTGGTGAATGGGACGTCCGTGTTTTGGGATTGGACGCTGGTTACCTTGAGGGCCTTTTGGTGGATTGAGATTTCGGTGGTTAGGGCTTCGCCGGTGATGGTGGTTTGGCCGCTGATTGTTTTTGTGGCGCGGTTGATGTCTAGGTAGACGTTGTAGTTTGATGGGTGGAACTTGGTATAGAAATGAGTGTTATTTTCTGTCATGAATAGCCTCCGTAAATGATTAGATTAGGCTTATTATACGCTTCACAGTAGGTAGTTGTCTTGTATTTGAATTTACACATCTGAGTTGTATGAGACACGTACCAATTTTTAATTAGGTTTCAATTTTATATTTTAATTCACCTACTCTGCGAAATAGCAAGACGCATAACTCGCCGGCCAGCGCCCACTCATGGGTATTTCAATTCACTCGCTCCACGAAAGAGCGAGACAACCAACTAAATGACAACACCAATGCACTTCTATATTTCAATTCACTCACTCCACGAAAGAGCGAGACTCAACGCGGTTATCGGGAATCTTCACTGCGAACGATTTCAATTCACTCGCTCCACGAAAGAGCGAGACCTCACCTCGGCGAAGCAGTCATACCGACAGTTCATTTCAATTCACTCGCTCCACGAAAGAGCGAGACCTCGATTTGAGCTTCTTCTTCGTCCACATACATATTTCAATTCACTCGCTCCACGAAAGAGCGAGACGAGTAACTACACCCACATCACTGTTCTCGATTT
>NZ_BBAD01000111.1 GCF_001311075.1 Secundilactobacillus similis DSM 23365 = JCM 2765 | reverse complement strand
AGCCGTGAAATTTCACTTAGCTGGTGAATTTCCAGGTTAGTGAAAGGCCGAATTCTGAGACGTGTTTTTCCGGCTCAGAATCGTGCCCACGACGTTCCAGCCCAAATTTTCTGACCGACCGGTTGTGCCCACAATATCAGCCATGATTAACGCGCCAACGAAGCCAAATTTCACAAACTTCGCACACTATCGCTGGACATAAACAACAGCAAACAAAAAACTCGGTACTGATTACTCAGCACCGAGTTTTTCATTTGTTATCATTCAACCGCATCAATCACAAAGCGTTGCGAGCTAAAGTCCGCCAGTTGCTTAACCGCGGCAGTTTCATCAAACACCTTGGTCAAGAATAGACCGGCATTCATCAATTCGTCACCGTAATAAGTCGCGTCCCCGCCATTGATTCGGTACTGCTTATCGGGATCAAGGCCCTTAAAGTACTGGCGTAGATAAGGGGCGTTCGGCCGACTTAGTAACTGGTAACGGCAGGCAATGGCGTGGTCTTGCTTGTCATCAACGACCATCCAACTCATGACGTTCCCATCACCCTCGAATAAACTATCAATTCGGTACAGCTTACCAAACTGGTAAAGCGACCGGTGTTGCTTGTAGAAGGCCACCTGCTCTTTAACGATTTCGGCTTCTTCCTCAGGCATTTTGGTAATGTCGAGTTCGTACCCAAATGCGCCGAAGTAGGCCACGTTTGCCCGAGTGGCTAACGAGGTTATTCGACCGGTTTGCTCATTCGGTACGGCCGAGACGTGAGCGCCCATCATCGATTGTGGGTAGCCGTAAGATGTGCCCAACTGGATTTTCAACCGTTCAATGGCATCCGTATCATCACTGGTCCAAGCCTGTGGCGCGTAGTACATCATGCCAAGGTCAAAGCGGCCACCACCAGAAGCACAGGATTCAAACAAGACATCCGGATACCGGCTCGTCAACCGCTCGTACAGTTGATAAACGCCCAAGATATAACGATGGCTCACTTCCAACTGTTGGTCAACAGGAAGGCCGGTACTAAAGACTTCGGTCATGTAACGGTTCATATCCCACTTGATGTAGTCCAGATGAGTTTCATCGATCACCTTGCTCATTTGCTCAAATAGGTTATCCACTACGATTTGCCGACTGAAGTCCAGCACGAATTGGTTCCGTCCGGGCGTTGCCCGCCGTTGTGGCGTATGCAACAACCATTCTGGGTGTGTGCGGTACATCTGACTATCCAGCGACAGCATTTCCGGTTCAAACCAGAGGCCGAACTGCAAGCCGAGGTCGTGGACTTGATCTGCGAAGTGACCGATACCCTTTGGCAGTTTGTGCGGATCCGTGACCCAATCACCTAACGAGGTGTGGTCGTCATCCCGGTGACCGAACCAACCGTCATCCAAGACAAACATTTCAATGCCAAGGTCCTTCGCCTTTTTCGCGATACCTAGTAGTTTTTGATCATCAAAATCAAAGTAAGTGGCTTCCCAGTTGTTCACTAAAATTGGCCGTTCTCGCTTAGCGAAGTTTGCGTTCACCAAGTGTTGAGCGTAAAAATCGGCGAGTTGTTGGCTCAACTGGTTGAACCCGTCAGTGGTATAACTCAACACACATTCTGGCGTTTGGAACGTAGCACCTGGCCGCAGGTGCCACCCAAAATCGGCCGGGTTGATGCCCACCAACACACGACTCGTAGCATACTGGTCCACTTCAACTTGGTCTAAGAAGTTCCCGGAATAAACGAGGTTGAAACCAAACACCCCGCCCGCATCTTCCGTGGTATCCGGTCGTGCCAGCATCATGAAGGGATTTTGTTGCGGACTTGAACTTCCGCGAACGCTATCGATCAGCTGAATGCCTGACCGAAGTGGTGTCCGAATCATGTGGCGTTCCCGTGACCAACTACCAGAAAATTGAACTAAGTCGTACCGGTCATCCGGTAAATCGACCTGGGCACTTAACGCCGCATTTAGTGTCACACTAGTCACGCCATGATTCTTAAAGTTGGCACTCCGAACAATCACGTCTTGGTGTGGAAATACCGTGTAGTTCAGCTCTAGATCAAGCTGCGTCAAATCATCCGTCAGGTGAACGATCAGCGTCTCAGCACCATCATCCGTATCGTCAAACGTCGATGGTAGCCCCGTCAGCCGCTGCTTTCCCTGAACAACTTCGTAATGGTCGTACCGGAAATCGGTTAACCGACTACCATCCGCCTGCGTGACTTGATAGGCTGGCCGGCGAAAATCACCGGTGCCAGTTGCGGCATACTCCTGTTTAATGGCATCCAGTTGAAAATCCGGTTCCGTTAAATCGTACGCGGGCATGGAATTCTTAAGTTCTCGTCTCGCGAGGTTCGCATACGATGGTCGAACGTGAATCTGTTTACCGTAATACAACTGACCTAATACGCCATGCGCGAGTACCTGGAACACGTAACTCGTGTGGTCCGTTTGTAGGTGAAAAACCTGATTTGTTTCATCAATGTGAATTGCCAAAAAATGACCTCCTCTAAGGCATAACATCCGTGTGTTAAAGTTTATGACTCAATCTTCAAAATCGGATCACCATGCGTTACGGTACCGTTTTCATTTAACGATACCGGTTGAACAGCCGTATCAGTGACCACTACCATTACAGTATCATCATACCCCGCTTTTTCAAGGGCTGGTTGCCAAAATTCAATCAGTAAGTCACCCTGCTTCACAACTTGATCCTGTTCGACATAGGAAACAAAGCCCGTTCCCCGCATATTAACGGTATCGATTCCGATATGAATCAAGACACTTAACCCATTATCAGCCACTAAACCAACGGCATGGCGGGTTGGGAAGGTTGCTTTCACTTTACCATCAAACGGCGCGTAAATTCGACCATCACTTGGTTTGATTGCAAAACCGGCGCCCATTTTACCTGAGGCAAAGTTTTCGTCATTCACGCTTGCGAGTGGAACTAGCTGCCCATCAATTGGACTCATGACGGTAACTGCTTGTTCACTTGCCACCTCGGCAGTCGCGTCATCTTCAGCTAAGGTTTTGCCCCAAGTGCGTTCAAGTTCATCCACGATCCGTGCATGTTCCTTTTCATCCAACGTCACCTTCTTAAAGAAGATCAACGTGCCAAGTAAAATCAACGCAACTGGTACCCCAAACATCATCAGTTTGAAGACCAAGTGACCGTGGTTACTGATTGTTGATGCCGAAGCACCAGCCGTCATACCAGCCCAAACGGCAGTTAACCCAACCACCCCGTTAGAGATGGCACCACCCATTTTATCCAACAACGGGCGAACTGAGAGGTCAGTGATTCATCACGGTGTCCAAACTTCAATTGACCGTATTCAACGGAGTCGGTAATGATCATCAGCACAACCAAGAAAATCAGGGGTTGCGGAATGTAGAAGAGCACGGCAGCGGCCAAGACCATTGGTAAGGAGTTACCGGCAAATAAGAACAGGATCAACGCAATCAACATGATCCCAATTGAAATGAAGAACACGTTGCGACGACTGAACTTTTGCGCCATTGGTGGGAAAGCTAACACCGCGAACACCCCAATCACCGCGTTGATTGAAGCCAACAGACTGAACTGAGCAGCGTTGCCCAAGATATACGTGAAGTAGTACAGCTCCAAGGCGTTGGTGATTTGCATCCCAGACGTGTACAAGGCGTAGGTCAACGACAACCACATCAGTTGGTCGTTTCGCGTTAACACTTTGATGACACCGCTAAAGGACGTCTTTTCCTTATTTTTCCGAAGTTCCGAATTCTTTTCCTTGGTGCCCAAACCAACGATCAGTGCCGAAACAAAGGAAACTGTTGCAACAACCATCGCAAAGGCAAACCAGCCCCGGTTATCCCCTTGCCCATGATTAGATACTTGTGAAAACATCAAAACGATTGGCATCACCATGACCCCAACGATATTGGCCCCAATGTTAGAGCCAACCCGCGCAAAGGTCGCCGTCTTTTCCCGTTCTCGTGAGTCAAAGGACAGTGCCGGAATCATTGACCAGAACCCGACGTCCTTGAACGAGTAGAAGATATCCATCGTGATGTAGAGCACCGCGAAGATGATTAAGTAGAGTAGCGGGTTAGACGTATTTAACCCACCCATATTCGTAAATAGAATTGCAATTGTTACTGAGCTGATCAGCCCACCACCAACGATCCAGGGCTTGAAGTTGCCCCAACGCGTTGACGTGTTATCAATCGTGTTCCCAATAAATGGATCGATGACTAATTCGAAGAACCGTAAAAACATAATGATCATCGTAATGTAACTGATCATTTTGGCGCCACTGGCACCGTTATCAAATAAGTGCGATGTCACAAACATGATAAAGTATGTTGATAACGTTGCGTAAAACATATCATGACCGAAGGCCCCAAATGCGTATGAGAGTCTCGATGTCATGACTTGACCTTTATTCTCCATGAGAAACCCCTTTTTGCGTAGGCATACCGCGATAATTTTAGTTTGGCTTTGAGCGCCTAACTGTACACTACCAAATTGGATGTTTTGTTAAATAAAACGTCACAATCGGTACGTTTATAATCTATATTACTTTATTTCGAAATGCAAGCGTTTTCTTGATTAATCAATCATCAGCCCCGCCATACCGCATTTTGAAAATATTTAAGCCCGTTTTACTAAAATTTATCATCTTTGAAACATCTTACTTTAAGACATCATACTGCAACGTTTACCGAAAATTAATCAGTTGTTTTCGACAACCAACCGGTTAAAAAAAGTGCCAGCCCGAATTTTCGGACTGACACATTAACTTGTTCTTGCTTATTCGACTTTTTCAATAAAGTGCTGGAAGATGCGGTTTTTCGTAATTTTACCAATCACTTGGTACCGGTCCCCCTTTTCAACTACTGGTAGTGAATCAACCTTATGCTTCAATAATAGCTGACCAACCGCCAAAACGGTGGCATCCGCCGTTACCGTCACAATGTTTGGCATCCGCGTCATCACGACACTGGCCAACATTGATTCCGCATTACTATTATTAAAACTGGCCCGCAGCAGGTCCTTTCGTGAAATCAGTCCGACCAGTTGATGCTCATCGTCGACCACGTACAACGACCCAACATCCTTTAAAAACAGTTTGCTGACCGCTTCTTGCAAACTAGTATCGTCCTTGATCACCGCAGCCGGCTGTAAGATCTCCGAAATCGGCGTTTCATACAGGTTATGGTAGTCTAAGCTAACCCGCTGATCGCCCTTGTAGACGTAGCCCACCTTCGGCCGCGCAGCTAAAATTTCCACCGCCGTTAATAATCGCAAATCCCCGCGGATCGTTGGTACACTAAGATTAAGCTGCGTCGCAATTTCTTCACCAGTCAGTGGACTGGTCTGTTTTAACATCTCAATAATTGTTTTTTGCCGCTTTGTGAACTCCATGTCATCAACCCCGCTATTCAATCTGTGTCTCGTTTATGGTTCATTATAGCACCAATAACACGTTATATTATAATAATTGTTACTTTTATTGATGAATTCATAATTTTACTGGGATTCGTTAGTGTTGTGAACTAAAAAATATCAATTTTAGGCTAATGTGACCACCTTATTTTAGGTTTTTGACATTGCAGTTCTTGGGTGAAACACGTGTTCCTCAAGATTGCGTATAAAGCGCCCCAAGCAAGCCTGCCCAAACTGGTAGGTTCACTTGAGACGCCGTTATCATTTTCTTTCTAACTGTCTTGCGCCACGCTTTGGTACTTTACTGTACTCGAGCCGAAACGCGCTCCTCAAAGCAGAGACCTGCACCTAAGCCCCTCTCACCACAAACCCCAAAAACCGGGGTTTATGGCGAGAGGGGCTTAGGCTCCGGTCTCTAACCGCTTTGTTCCGCGCTCTGTCCTTTACCACAAATATTCCACTGGATCCTTAATATACTGATCATAAACATCCCGCACGATCTGCATATCCGTTTCCGACAATGGTGGTAACTCTGAGGATACCGTGTTGCGTTCAATTTGATCTGGTGAGCTGGCACCTGGAATCACTGCTGAAACGGCATCATACATTAAGATGTAACGTAAGGCCGTCGCCGCCAAGTTATCCGTACCCAAGCGCTTTTTCAGTTCTTGAGCTGCCTTAACCCCCGTTTGGTAATCCACGCCTGAGAAGGTTTCGCCCTTATCAAACAGTTCACCATTTCGGTTGGTTGTCCGGTGGTCATCCTTGCCGAATTGCGTTGTCGCAGTGTATTTACCCGTCAGCAGGCCACTCGCAAGTGGCACCCGGGCCAAAATACCTATGTTATTCTTCTTGGCTAAATCAAAGAACAGGTTCGCTGGCCGTAGCCGGAACATATTAAAGATAATTTCAACGGCACTAATGTCGTAATCCATCGCCTTGATGGCCTCTTCAACCCGCTCAACACTGACACCGTAGTTCTTGATCTTACCGGCTTTCTTCAACTTATCCAGCGTGAAGAAGGTTTCTGGGTGGTAGTAAATCGACATTGGCGGACAGTGTAACAACACAAGATCAAGCGCTTCAAGCCCCATGTTTGCCAACGATTCATCCACGTAACGCGTCAAGTGTTCTGGATCAAAGTGAGTCACGCTTAACGGTTCTTCCTTCCGGCCAATCTTGGTTGTAAAATGCACATCAGGATGGCTCGCGATAAATGCACCAACGGCCTTTTCACTTTCGCCGCCCTGATAACCATCTGCGGTATCAAAGAAGTTAACGCCACGATCATAAGCTTCCGCCAACGTTCGGTCAGCATCTTCAATATCGAACGGTGCGCCCCACTTACCACCAAGTTGCCAAGTGCCTAAAGAAACCTCACTAATATTAAATCCCGTTTTACCAAGTGTGCGATACTCCATCTGAATAAACACCCTTTCCTAATCCGTATTCAATTAGCCAACTAGCTCAATACACAAGCCGTCAACCTATTTTAACATCAGTATAGAAGTTAGAGTCGCCTCTAAGTCAAGGATAATTTAAATGCAGGGCGTTTTTCGCAACGCTTAACTAAAATTCTACTTTAGATTTCCGCTACTGTACGACTATGAGTCCGTGTTGTCATCTGAATCATGATCCCGGTGCAAGCCTAAGTAACGTTCTTCAGCTTTACGCCGCGCGTTAATGGCCTCTTCAATCGTATCGAAACTCTTCAAAAGAACGTAGTGGTGCTGATACATCAAGCGCGCGAACCACTTACCGGTTTCTTGGTCATACGATACCCCGATGACCCCCGTTTTGTTCCGTGGTGATTCGTAAATCGAGCTTAGTGAAACCCCGTCATCCGTCCGTAATTGTTCAGAGCGACCCATGTATTTAACAAAATCTGGGTTCTTAAACACCCGTTTCCGTGATAAATCCCGTCGTAAACACCCACAACTCTTGGTAATGCCAGAACGTAGGCGGACCCCATCGACCACAACTTGGTTGCCGCAATCACACTGACACAGCCACATGGCGTTCGAGTTCGCCACGTTATTGCCACTATACTTCAACACGACCAATCGCCCAAAACGCTGGTTTGTCAGGTCAATCCTTTTACTCATGCTTTTAATTTCACCCTTCCACGTGCTCCCCTAACACGCTTCGGCGGCATGATTTGTCCCGAGACGCGAGCATCGCATTGCTTAACGAGCGGCTTGCTAGGTCAAGCCACTACTATACACTTTTGTTATATTCAATTAATAATAAAATAATTTTACTATGTAAATTAACTTTTAACAACAAGTATTTAGCAGTTTTGTTAGATTTATTTCTTTTCACAAGTATGGCGGCAATTCCCGGTGTTGTCCATCTTTCTGCTTGTGGTTATAACGTGGAATTTGACTGTCGTTTGTGTCCAGCGTAAGCATCATTGATGTGAGTTTGTGAAATGTGATTTGTGTGAACTGACGATTCCGGTCAGCGACTAGGTTCCAGCTGTGGGGCCGGCCTGAGCCAAAGGGCGGTCTCAGTCCTCAAATTGAAGCCTCGCCAAAAAAACGTGCGAGTCTTCAATTTGTCCCCGATAATTGGCGGTTGTCGGAAGGGCACCAACAACCACCAATCATCGCGACACAGCATCCACCTAGCCGCTCACCTGCATCTTACATTGCGTAGCTCGGCACTATCGCAGAACATCTCAAAACGCGTTGAACGGCAACGTTATGCTACAGTGTGACAGCGATTGATGTTAACTCGATAAACAGCACAATCGGTCAGCAGTCGTCATTTCCGTGATGAACGAACGTAGCCTATCCTGAACGTTGACTCAACTTGCTTGAACGTACTGCTCACTCGATGTTGTTACGTTGCCGTTTAACACTTGCTGAGATGCTTG
>NZ_BBAD01000110.1 GCF_001311075.1 Secundilactobacillus similis DSM 23365 = JCM 2765 | reverse complement strand
GGGAAATATATCACCTTGGCTTACCATTGAAGTTCATTACCTTCTGACTTTCCCCAATCAAGCTCGTGATCCCTTTTCCCGTCATCTTGCCAATGACTGGCTAACCTCATTCTACAATTCGCCTAAATAAATCTTTGAGTCGGTTAGCAACTTCTTTACGATCCTTGAGTGCCAGAATACTTGTACAGTCATTACTACAATGAAATTGACATCTCTGCCAAAGGCTACCCTGAAATTGCGTAGTGATTGCATCCTTTAAGCCACAATGAGCGTCTGAAACAAACATATCAACGTTGGTAAGGCCCCGCTGTTTAAGTTCACTAAAGAAGTCCATCCATGCAGCTTTTGATTCACTATCACCGATATCAAAACCGAGCACTTCTCGACGACCGCTAGGGTCGATTCCAATCGCAACGAGTAAGCTATTACTTGTCACAACGTGACCACGGTGTACCTTAAATAAAATTGCATCGGCATACACAAAAGCATACTTTTGCGTAAGGGGACGTCGGTTAAAATCCAGCACTTGGTCGTCCAAATTATTGCATAAAGCCGAGACCGTACTTTTAGAAAAGGTTGTCCCACATAACTTCTTAGTAATCTCAGCTACTTTACGTGTTGAAACACCTTGGATTACCATTTCCATTAATGCCAAATCAAAGGCCTGCTCACTACGCTGGTAGCGTTTGAACAGCTGTGTTGAAAAATTGCCATGACGGAGTTTAGGAACGTGTAGTTCTAGAGACCCTACGCGGGTGGTAAGCTGACGAACCCGATAACCATGCCGTGAATTGGTTCGTTCATCCGAACGTTCATAAGCCTTAGCTTTAATCTGCTCAGTCGCTTCGGACTTAAGAATTTCGTCAAGGATCTTGGTCATAATTGATTGCATGGCCTTATCCCGATCACCTAGTAATAGTTCCTTTAATTCGTCATCTTCTAAATTTAATTCAACCTTTGGCATAATGAAGTTCCTTTCAGATTTCACAAAGTCCTATTTAGAATTTACACCAATTATACGGACATAACCGCAGTTTTTTTCCAGTGGAGAGTGTAACATCTGTTAATGTTAGTGCGGTAACTAAAGTAGGCATATTTCTCTGCGTTAATTTCAACTTTGTCTCCTCCATTTTTTTGAAATACACTTTATTAAAACAGTCATATGTGTCGTAAATATGGAGAAGCCAGCATATATAAAAAAGAGTGCCATGTGACACTCTTTTTGAGCTATTTAATATCAACAACACCGACAAATTCAACATCATCAATTGCAGTTAAGTAAAAACTATCAGTTGGTCCAAGTATTGTAAGTTGACCATTTTTGATTGTACATTCTTGATCTGGTGTGGTCAGTTTCACCGTCCCTTTTAAGGGAATGAGAACTATATTTCCAGGTACAGGGTGAAATTCTCCGTTGTTTGTCACTGTATTTTTCTTTAGTATACGATGACCAACCCGTCTTTGACCATTTTCGTAAAGGTGTTCATGGACCTCATCACCGCGACTACCAGTTAATATTTTCATATAATATATACCCCCAAGTTAATTGACTTTTTTACGTGGCTTTTCAGTATTATTGGAATTTTGTTGAGTGTTGTTTCCACAGCCGCCCATACTACCAGAGCCACCGTGCATACCCTTGTGCATAAATAGCATCATGAGTGGGTGTGCTAGAAGAAAAAGGGCTATCAGAATCCATTGTGACATAGTTTCACTTCCTTTTGCTTTGTTTCTATAATAGGTTTTTGTCATCACTTAATTACACGTTTTTAATCTTTTCACCAGTCAATCCCATCGCATTAATTGCCACGATAATTGTCGACATCGCCATGACCGCAGCACCAACGGCTGGGTCTAGAATGATTCCAATAAATGACAACACACCGGCAGCGAGTGGAATTGCGACAATATTGTAGCCTGCTCCCCACCAGAGATTTTGAACCATTTTCCGATTTGTGATTTTAGCCAAATCAAGAAAATGTAAAATATCGCTGGGTTCTGATTTAACCAACACAACATCAGCGGAATCAATGGCAACATCGGTTCCGGCGCCAATTGCAATTCCAATATCGGCCGCGGCAAGACTTGGTGCGTCATTTACGCCGTCACCAACCATGATGACGTGATTGCCCTTTGCTTGATAATCAGCAATAATCTTTTGCTTATCATCTGGTAATAGGCCTGCATGGAATTCAGTCAATCCTAGTAAGTTAGCAACGTGTTCCGCGGCTTTTGGATTATCGCCAGTGAGCATTACGGGGGTAATTCCTCTCCTCTGAAGACCACTAATTAATTCCTTAGCACCCGCTTTGATGGTGTCGCCTTCAGCAACCATTCCTTGAACTTGGGTGCCCTGCAATAGGAAGCTGACGGAATTACCCTTAGCAGCCCATTTATCAGCAGCGGCCTCGTCAAACCTGATCCCTTGCTTCGTTAAATAGTTACCATTAACAATCGTATAGTCAGTGCCATCAACATTACCGGAAATACCAACGCCCGGAATATTTTGAGACTTTTCAGCCGCAACGACTTCAATGTCCTTCGCTTGGGCTTCAGTAATGATTGCTTGGGCCAGCGGATGAGTCGAATTATTTTCAAGGGCGGCCAGTCGGCTTAATAACGTTGTTTCGTCAATCCCATCATTTGGAATCAATGCATTCACCGTAAATTTACCTTCTGTTAACGTGCCAGTTTTATCCAAGAGAACGTGGCTAACATGTTGACTTGCTTCAATGGCTTGGCGATTTCGAACTAATAGCCCATTTTGAGCGCCAATCGTAGTAGAACGAGAAACCACTAATGGAATCGCTAATCCTAATGCATGCGGGCAAGCAATCACGAAGACGGTCACCATGATCGTCATTGCAGTCGCCAATCCCTGGGGTAACCAGGCAAAGAAAGCAATAATCCCAACACCCAATGCCGCGTAAAATAGATACTTGGCAACTAAATCAGCTTTATCTTCTGCTTTAGATTTAGCTTGCTGGGCATTTTGAACCATTTTCATTACTTGAGAAAGATAGCCGGAGTCACCAGTACCAATAATTTTAACCGTTAGCGTCCCGTTATTGTTAATTGCACCACCAATGACCTTATCGCCAACGTTCTTGATAACGGCAGCAGATTCACCGGTTACCAGTGCTTCATTCACGGTCGACTCCCCAGCCGTAATAACACCATCGGCTGGAATACTCTCACCTGAACGCACTTGGAAAGCTTGACCAACTTTTAAATCAGATACTGGCACTTCTTTTGTTTCACCATTATCTGTAACTAGATGGGCCGTCTTAGGCAACAGGGCCGCCATCTTTTGTAAGGCATCCCCAGCCCCCATCAATGCATTCATTTCAATCCAGTGTCCTAGAAGCATAATTAAAATCAGGGTTGCAAGTTCGAACGAAAAATCCATTACATGATTTGCCGGGTTCAAGAAGTTGTTGGCAATAAATGCGTACAAACTGAAGAAATACGAAACGGAAATTCCAAGGGTTACTAGCGTCATCATTTCAGGAGATTTATCCTGAATTTCCGCTTTAGCCCCCTTTAAAAATGGCATTCCGCCATAAAAGTAAAGTGCTGTATCAAACAAAACGATGATAATGCCAACAATTAGCGGTGAACTGAAACTAAGGATGGAAACGTTTAAACCCATGATTGGTGCTAACAGTAAAACTGGAATCGCTAAGACAACGGAGACCCAAAATTTAACTTTCAAATTCCCCATATGCATCATTGAGCCACCGTGCATCATCATGTCGGTCCCAGCCATATCCATATCACCGTGATTCATCCCACTCATATTCATAGTTTCGTGATTCATGTTCATTTGGCTGTGATCCATATTCATTTGACCATGATCCATTTCGGCCATATCGTGGTCCATGTTCATTTGATTATGATCCGTTTCGGTCATATCGTGATCCATTTTCATGTCATCATGATCCATATGACTCATATTTGATTCATTATTTTCCATATTCTTAGCACTCATGTTTTTCATGTTCATATGGTCCTCTTTATTTGCCATGATTATCGACCCCCTAAAAATAAGTGTGCGTAGCAAAGCGGTTAGAAGCCGGAATATAAGTTCCTTGTGTGGAAATCCCCGGGCTCGGGATTTTTCCACCAGGTTCTTATATTTAGGCTTCTGCTTTGCGGAGCACCATGCCACTATATGAATGAGAATTACGACAAAAATTCATAAGTTTCCGCCATCAGAAATCCCAGATTCTAGATTTTTGTGCAGCAATCCTAAAAGTAAACAGAACACCACAGTCTTAACACGTTTGATCACCTGGCAAGCAGTTACACTGAACTTCCTCGGGCGCTGTTTTGGCCTTTTCAGCTAGAATCGCCTGTAAGTTCGCAATATCCGCCCGTGAGAGTTCCCTTGACTGAATAACGCCGGCAATTGTTGAACCAGCCCGCATCGCACACATATGGTCAAACAAATCATCTGCCGCTGCCGCCATTGATTCCTTCTCGCCAACAACCGGCTTATACATGAATGGTCGACTGCCGCCATGCTGCGCAACCGCCTGTTTTTGAATCAACCTGTGAAGTAGCGTTTTGGTTGTTGAAGCTGACCAGCCTTCTAATTCGTTCATAGCATCGATTAGTTCACGACTAGTCGCATGTCCCATTGTCCAAATTGCTCTCATAACCATCCATTCAGAATCGGTGATGGTTACATTCTTTGCATCCTTCAATTGGCTTCCTCCATTAATTGAATTCTAAGTTTACGTTTGTAGCCTCTTAACACTTATTAGTTTACAACCGTAGTCACAATAATGCAACCTTTCTGCCAGAAAATACCATGACATTAAAAAAACGCCTAGATAATATTCCAGGCGTGGTTTGATACGATATATTAAATTAATGATCTGGGAATTTTTGGTTTTCTTGTTAGTATGGTGAAATGCCTCTTAGAATCCGTCTAGTATCTGCTGAATCTGATAGAATTGTGGAAAACGGACTGAGGATTTTGTCATGCCAGATTATCCAAGCAATATTTCTCGAGCGCAATTTGCGTTAATACAACCTGATTTAGAAAACTTCCGTAAGCATACAAGACCGCATCGTTATGATCTTTATGACGTATTCAATGCCATCCTTTACTCGCTTACTACAGGGTGTCAATGGCGTGAATTACCGCACGATTTCCCGGAATGGCATACCGTCTACCGCTATTACGATATGTGGCGAGATAAACCAGACCCGACAGCTGATTCGCTATTAGAAAGGCTTTTAAAAAAACTGTCGCTTCCTATCGTTTTGCACAGGCCGATCGGCCCGAACGTCGTTTGTGATTGTTGATGCTCAAAGTGTTAAAACCACTGATTTAACGAAAAATAGTGGCTACGATGGCGGCAAAAAGATTTCAGGGATTAAGCGTCATATGGCGGTTGATATTAACGGTTTACCACAAGCCATTCTCGTGACACGAGCTAATGTATCAGATCGTTCAGGTGCATTGGCTGTGTTTAGTTTGGCTAGCCAAAATTTAGAGCTGGTTCAGCATGTCATGGTTGATGGTGGCTACACTGGCAATGACTTTGCGGATCAGGTGAAGCTCATTTTGAATGCTAAGACGACGGTAGCTAAACGCAACGAGTTGCACATTCACGGTGTTACCGCAACGATGGATCATTGAACGTTCATGGAGTTGGCTAGACAAATGTCGGCGACTTTGGAAAAACTGTGAACGTGCCCTTAACAGCAGTCTTCAAATGGTTGTATTGGCCTTCCTGAAGATAGTTCTTAAAAGATACTAGACAGGTTCTAAGACACTTTTCAGAATTACTCGATTGTTTAATAAACCGCCTGGAACCCAGCGTTTTTACAATTATGGTAGTTAGAAAAACCGTTAATTAAAATCTAAGATCATTAATAACTGACCTCACTTTATCACGTTGCTTGTTTTTTATTTCAAGATCATGATCTAATCTCTGTTGTTCTTTAATCATTAAACGTTTGTACTGCTTATTTGTATCTTGAATGACAATTTTTAGCGTTTTTAAGTGGTAATCGCGCACTTCTTCTATCATGGTTCCGTCTAGTATGATACGATCCCCACTGATTTTGGCGATATTTCCTCGATGCATCGATGTAAACTGTGATGGTGACCGCCAATTTGCTAAGAATAGTTGTTGCCACGTTCGATTAGGATAATGATTCAAACGAAATGGAACTTCATACAACGCAGAACCCGGTGCACCATCGTTACGAGGCTGAGTAACCTCGTCGGAATCAATGCTGATCAACATTATCTGTGTATTTTTATTATCGTTATCACTAATCAAAGTTGTATCAGCTTCATCAGCGACTCTAACTACTTTTGATGGTCCCGCTTTTGGAGTTGGTTGACTGGTCATTGAGATGCCAAGAATAGTTCTTTTGAGCTTTTTAACAGCTCCTTTGAATGTTATCGAGTCCAAATTATCGGACAAATCTGAGGCAAGCTTAGATGCTAAAAAAACTGGCACAATCTCATCTCTGTATGTCTCAAAAGTGACAGGAAGGAATTTTTTTATTGTTTCCCTCTTTGACAGACTTGCTGCCATAATTGCTGCCTCATAACCAACCCCTCCTTCACGATCATCTGCTCTTTTTTTATATCCAGAGGTGAGAATCACAATAATAAAATCCGATTCGACGAGATTTTTTCCATGAATAGTGGCAGATCGCCGCCTATTTCTAGGTTACGCTCGTCAATGATTACACGGATATCACTTTCTTCAAGCAACTCAATAAGTTGGTCTAGCTTTTCTTTGTTAACTTCCGATCTAAAATATGAGATGAAAACTGTTTTCATATAAAAAACCACTTTCTCTTTTCTAAGGTATTCCAAGGCTCAAATAGCAATTATTAAGTATATTGAACCATGGACAATTTTTCGCTAATAATCTTCATGTCCATGTTATGCACATAAGCTTTTAATTCTGACGGTGAAACAATTCTGTAATAACTGGTCTTATTATTATTTGTGATAATCCAACCGTTATTATAATAATATGAATTATCTTTCTCTTGATACTTATCAAAATAACTATTATTGAATTGAGTACTTATTAATGCTTGACCCGTGTCAGCAAGATGATCTTTAATGCCTCAATTGAGGTTCCTATTGCTTGGTTATAGCACGATCGAAGGTCTTGTCTTCTTTTATGACGTTTACCGTGATCAAAGAGTTGACTGGACTGAAAATCGACTTGGATTTGATAAATCGTATGTGGCGCACAATGAACGGCATAACCGACCATTTCAGGGAACCCACCTAGGTTTAGCTTTTCAGTTACCATAGGCTTCAACTTAGGCGTTAAAATCGAGTTCCGACCACAATGATGTCGACAAGTATCAGCGTGATCCCGAGCTATAATGGCGCAGCAATGACCTTTAGGGTAACGGTAAGTTCACGCCTAATAAAAATACGAGAGTGGCTTAAGGTCGCGGCAATGTATTGAATTGTGTGGTATTGCATCTGTTGCATCAGATCTATCTGAGATCGTTCAACTAAGGCTATAATGGCCATGGAACCTGTCCTTCTCTCTAGATAGTATGTTATGCAAAGACCATTTTAGCAAGAAAAGACAGGCCTTTTTTCATATTGTCTGGGTGGTAACTTTAATTATGAAATCTAGGTCTGTACGCTAATTTTACCACTATTCATTAATCAGAACTCGTCTATCTATTTCAACCTTATTGTATCCTGGCTATTTGTATTATGAAGCCTAAACGCCAATCTGTTCGCGTATAATAAACTAGTGAGTAATTTAAAAGCGGGGGAAGGACTGTTTTTATGTTGGAGTTGTCGTTTGAAAAAGAAGTTGTTAAAACCTTAACGACTGGAAGCAATCAATGGGTGGAACGAAGAGACCTGTATGGTGCGACCCCGGATCAATTATGGACTAATTTTCGCGATAAATTAAATAACAATAACTATGCTAAATTGCAGGGAAACCCTTTAACTGATACCGAATTTAATCAAGTTAAACGGGCGATTGAAGTCCGGACACCTTACGAAGCAGCTAAGTTACTAGCCGCCGAAAATGGCATCGGCAAAGTTGAAGTTGAACGTGATGATGCTAAGCTGGGCACGGTGACGCTCGAGTTGTTTTGGAAAGCGGACGTTGCTGGCGGTAAATCTAGTTATGAAGTGGTCCGGCAAGCAGTGCGACCACGGTTAGCTGGTACTCAAGATGTCGATCCTGATCGCCGTTTTGACGTAACCCTATTAATTAATGGGTTACCCTTAATTCAATTGGAACTAAAAAAAGCCACGGTCGAACTTAACCAGGCTTTTAATCAAATTGAAAAATACGCGCAAGAAGGTAAATATACGGGG
>NZ_BBAD01000109.1 GCF_001311075.1 Secundilactobacillus similis DSM 23365 = JCM 2765 | reverse complement strand
CTCGTAGCCCGTGGGGTTCGGGCTGCGAGTGCTTTAGTCATACGCGGGTCCGGAGAGATCCGGCACGGAAGTGGTTTTCTTCCGTTCCTAGCTCGTAGGCCCGCCACTGCGTTCCAGTCCCCGCATAGCGCCGGAGTCTCCCGCGGCATTCTCCCACTATAGAAAATCAGGATCACTGAATTTCACAAACTAGACATGCTTACGCTGGACACAAACGGCATGCCAAAAAAACGCGACTTACGGAAGTTTTCAAAGGCATGCTAAGTTTGCGACGAACTATGCTAAAATGAACATACGATTAACCAGAGGGGAGCACCGCACATGTTAAAAGTTTTTAATACGCTGACGCGGCAAAAAGAAGTGTTTACGCCGATTACATCGGGGATGGTAAACATGTATGTCTGCGGACCGACAGTTTATAACTATATTCATATCGGCAATGCGCGGAGTGCGATTGCATTTGATACGATTCGTCGTTACTTCGAATATAAGGGTTACCACGTCAACTACGTGTCTAACTTTACCGATGTTGATGATAAGATGATCAAGGCCGCTAAGGAGGCCAACACGACCGTTCCAGAGATTGCCGATCGCTTTATTGCGGCATTTATGGAAGACACCACGGCTTTAAACATTGAACCCGCAACGAAACACCCACGGGCGACTGAAAACATTAAAGAAATCATTAGCTTTATTCAGGCATTAGTGGCTAAAGGTTACGCCTACGAAGCCGATGGTGATGTTTATTACCGGGCTCGGAAGTTTGAAGGTTATGGTAAACTATCTCACCAAAACATTGATGAACTTGAAGTTGGGGCCAGTCAACACGTTGACCCAACCGAAGTTGACCGGAAGGAAGATCCAATTGATTTTGCCTTATGGAAGGGTGCCAAGGGGGATGAGATCTCTTGGGAATCACCTTGGGGCAAAGGTCGACCTGGTTGGCATATTGAATGTTCCGTCATGTCGACGAAGTATCTGGGTGACACGTTTGATATTCATGGTGGGGGTCAAGATTTAGCCTTTCCACACCACGAAAACGAAATTGCACAAAGTGAAGCCAAGACCGGCAAGACGTTTGCGAACTACTGGTTGCACAACGGCTTTGTGACGGTCGGCGATGAAAACGAAAAGATGAGTAAGTCACTGGGGAACTTTGTGACGGTGCATGATATTTTGAAGACCGTGGATCCCAAGTGTTGCGCTTCTTCATGGCAACGACTCAGTACCGCAAGCCGATCCAATATACTGCCGGCAATTTGGAAGATGCCCAAAATAACTTGAAGCACCTGCAAACGGCCTACCACAACTTACAGTACCGTTTAAAGGATGCTGAAGCTGGGAGTGATCCTAAAATCGATCAAGAAATTCGCCAAATTGAAGCGGATTTTGTTGATATGATGGACGATGATTTTAACGTTCAAAATGGGATCGCTCAAGTGTATGAACTGGCTAAGTTGGGGAACGTTTACGCAGAGCAACCCGTTGTGCTGCAAGATAGCGTGAACTTTATTCTGAAGACCCTTAAAGAACTCGTCAATGTGTTTGGCATCGTCTTTAAGATGAAGCGTTAAATGACGATGGCATTCAAGCATTGATCGACGAACGCTTGGCAGCTCGTCAAGCACGCGACTTTGCTCGTAGCGATGAAATTCGTGAACAGCTTAAAGTCCAAGGCATTATTTTGGAAGACACCCCTCAAGGCACCCGTTGGCACCGCGAGGATTAGAAAGGAACACTATGAGCGAAGAGCAAGCAGATTATCAACAACTTAACGGTATTGCGTTAGCCTACATGGGCGATGCCGCGTACGAAGTGTTTATTCGACAACACTTGATCGAACAGGGACTCACAAAGCCGACTAAACTGCACCATAAGGCAACGATGTACGTTTCAGCTAAGGCGCAAGCGGCGTTGATCGACTTAATGACGCAAGATGGCCTGTTAAGCGAAACGGAGCAAGATTACTTCCGTCGTGGCCGCAATGCCAAGAGTTACACCCACGCTAAAAACACCAGTGTGATGACTTACCGGATCTCAACTGGATTTGAAGCACTGTTTGGGTACTTACACTTGAGTCACCAAACGGAACGGCTGGCTGAACTTGCACACTGGTGCATTGAGCAAGTGGAAGCTGGGAGGCTAACGAATGAAAAATAAGACACATCAAAACGATGACCATAAAAAAGACGCCCGTAAGAACGACGCCCAAGAGGAAGAACAATCTGAATTTATTATTGGCCGTCATCCCGCTATTTCGGCACTGAAAAGTGATCAAGAAATCAACAAGGTGTTTATTCAAGATGGTTTGAAAAATGAATTGATCGGCGAAATTATTAAACTGGCTAAAAAGCGGTCACTGGTGATTCAAACGGTGCCGAAGTCTAAACTGGAACGACTGGTTCCCCGTGAGAACCACCAAGGGGTTGTTTTAGCCGTTGCAGCGTATGATTACGCAACGATCGATGATTTATTTGATAAGGCTGCCGCTAAGGAAGAACCACCGTTTTTCCTGATTTTGGATAACATCAATGATCCCCATAACTTGGGATCGATCATGCGGACGGCGGATGCCGTTGGCGCACATGGATTATTATTCCAAAGCGGCGCTCAGTGGGCTTGACCTCTGTGGTTGCAAAAACTTCGACCGGAGCCATTGAACATGTGCCAGTTGCCCGGGTCACTAACTTAGTCAACACGGTCAAAGAGTTGAAGGACCGCGGTCTCTGGGTATTTGGGACCGACATGAACGGAACGGACTACCGGCGCTTTGACGCTAAGGGGCCGGTTGGCATCATCATTGGTAACGAAGGTAAGGGAATTTCACCACTGTTAAAGAAGACGGTGGACGAAATGCTGACCATTCCGATGATTGGCCACGTTCAAAGCTTGAATGCTAGTGTTGCGGCAAGCCTATTAATGTACCAAGCTTTCCAATCACGACACCCATTAAATTAATTCAGACAGCCTGATTGCGATTACCGGAGACCTGCAGTAGCGGACCGGCATTGAATCGACGATCAGGGCGATTAAAAATCCGAATGGTCATGCTGGCCAATCGGATTTTTAAGCTTTTAGAAGGGAGGTTCACCAATGAAACAGGATATTTTAATCGTAGATGCCTACAACATGATCGGCAATTGGCCGGACTTGAACCGGTTAAAGCTGACCGGGCGGATGGAAGAAGCCCGGGATCAACTGTTAGCCATGTTGTCCGAGTACCGCAAGTATCTCAAGACAACGATCATCGTGGTGTTTGATGCGATGTTTGTGCCAGGTATGTCTAAAAAATACGATCACTACGGTCTAGAAGTTATCTGGACAGGGCAGGATCAAACTGCAGATTCCTATATTGAATCACTGGCTAAGGAAAAACAGACTCGGTTCACTCAAGTGACAGTAGCAACGAGTGATCAAGCGGAGCAGTGGATGGTATTTTCAGCGGGCGCACTTCGGATACCAGCAGGGGAGCTTTTGTCTGATATCAAACGAACGCGTCGCGAAGTCCATACCCAAGCCGTTAAGATTGCGGATCAAGGCAAGGTGCGCCGTTCGCCTTGGAGTCAAGGGCAATTGCTGAAGTTAGAAAAATTACGGGACAATTTAGGCGATGACCCAAAACAAAAAAAGCGCTGATAATTATTTAACAATCAAGTGAGAAAACAAAATTGGTATAGTTCAATTAACGTCGATTTTACCCGAACACATTCAAGTTGATATTGAATTGGTCGCTCGGGACGGTTGACGTTTTTTGTGCTACGTTTGCTTGGCCACCTAAAATTGGTCTGTTAAAGTGAAAGCATCAATTTTGGAGGAGAGAAAGATGACTGTTTATAACGAACCAGATTGGGAATTGGCTCAACAGGCGAAAGCAGGTAACGAAGACGCATTGTGTGAGTTAATGCGGCGGTACGAACCCTTAGTGGTCAGCATTCAGCTGAACTATTACCTGAAATGTTATGATATGCGAGACTGGATTCAAGAGGCCTACATTGTGCTTTGGCGAATTGTCCATCGCTTTGACGTTGAACGAACTCGAGCGTTTGGCATGTATTTTAAACAGGCACTTTTGAACCGGCGACGTGACATTCACCGGGGGATGTCGACGCAAAAACGGCGCTTAGTCGTAAGCGTGACATCGTTGAACGTTCCGGATGGCTGGCTTGAAATGTTCGCCAATCAGGAGTGGCGGTCGCCTGATGATGTTGTGATCGTCAGACAACACGTGATGAAAGTGCTGAAAAAGGAACTTTCTCAGCTAGAGCGGGGCGTGATATTAGCGTTAGTCGGGGGACAAACGCGTGAGGAAATTATGGCGACCTTCAACTTAGATAAACGCCAATTGCATAACGCAACGGAACGCATTAAACGTAAGATTCGCCAAGAATTCTTTGGCCACGCAAATCGCCGGGATAACATCGCCGAGTGATCAAGCGGCCTCCTGAATAGCCGGTGTGCTTGACGCCCCAACGGATCAATGCTAAAATCAAGTTTGCTGTAATGAAGAGGAGGTGTTCAGCGTGGCTCAAAGAAAAGTTGCGTTAGCATGTTCTGTTTGCGGCTCGCGGAATTATACGGTTCCAGCAAGCCCCAATCGAAAAATTCGACTTGAAGTTAATAAATATTGTAAGTATTGTGGTCGCCACACGTTGCATCGCGAAACTAAGTAAGGCACGTGCACGACCGGTTTTAGGAGGGGCATATGCGCTTTTTTAGATTTTTACGTCAAGTAAAAGATGAGATGAAACAGGTGTCTTGGCCAAACGCAAAGCAAACGCGTAAGGATACCACGAGCGTTGTGACGATGGCGCTTGCGATGGCAATTTTCTTAGGCGTTGTCGATTATTTGGTCCAAGCGGGCTTAAAATTATTCGTCTAGCGTCACGAAAGCAAATTTTATGCTATAATGTTTTTGATGAAAACTTCGCGCGGTCGGAGTTTTTTTATTTTGGCAACAATTGGTCAGGTTACCGTTTTTTAGAAAGGATGAATCAAAGATGGTTGAATCAGCAGAGAAGCAGTGGTACGTATTACATACCTACTCTGGTTACGAAAATAAAGTGAAGATGAACCTTGAATCCCGGGCACAGTCCATGGGCATGCAAGATTTTATTTTCCGAGTAGTTGTTCCCGAAGAAGAGGAACGCGAGGTTAAGAACGGTAAGGAAAAGATCAAGATGGACAAAACCTTCCCGGGCTATGTTTTGGTTGAAATGGTAATGACTGACCAAGCTTGGTACATCGTCCGTAACACCCCAGGCGTAACCGGTTTATCGGGTCTCACGGGCAAGGTTCAAAGCCAACGCCATTGTTGCCAGACGAAGTTGAGTTGATCTTGAAGCGACTTGGGATGAGTACCCGTCATGAAGATCTCGACGTTGACGTTGATGACACGGTTAAAATCGTTGACGGCGCCTTCTCTGGTTTGGAAGGTAAGATTACCGAAGTTGATCACGAAAAGGCGAAGTTAAAGGTTAACATTGACATGTTTGGTCGTGAAACTAGCGCCGAATTAAACTTTGACCAAGTTGATCCAGTGATCTAAATACGTGAACAATCCGGCTTTTAGTTGAAAGCCGTTAAAAAACTATTGGCATTTACGTGAAACTGTGGTAGCCTATATGAGTATGTTTTTGCATACAAATGTGGGAGGAGAAATCAGCTCTCCACTTACCACAACACGGACTCAAGGAGGTATGTCTCGTGGCTAAAAAAGTAGCTAACATTGTTAAATTGCAAATTCCTGCGGGTAAAGCAACACCAGCCCCTCCAGTTGGACCAGCATTGGGCCAAGCCGGAATTAATATCATGGGCTTTACGAAGGATTTCAACGCTCGTACTGCCGATCAAGCTGGGATGATTATTCCAGTTGTGATCACGGTTTATGAAGATCGTTCATTCGATTTCATCACCAAGACACCACCAGCAGCCGTTCTTTTGAAGAAGGCCGCCGGTGTTGAACATGGTTCAGGCGAACCTAACACGAACAAGGTTGCATCTGTAACCAAGGCTCAAGTTAAGGAAATTGCTGAAACCAAAATGCAAGACCTAAACGCCGCTGACGTTGAAGCAGCTATGCGTATGGTTGAAGGTACTGCTCGTAGCATGGGCTTCACTGTAGAAGGTTAATCCCAGCTACTAACACTACGGATACTTTGTGAAAGCGAATGTATCAAGTGGGAGGCCAAGCCGTTATAACCACATTTGCAAGGAGGAAAACACAAAATGGCTCATAAAAGAGGTAAAAAGTATCAAGACGCGTTCAAGCAAGTAGACCAAGATAAGTTCTACGCCCTTGAAGAAGCGGTTGATCTTGTTAAGAAAATTGATTTTGCTAAGTTTGATGCAACCATCGAAATTGCATTCAAGCTTAACGTAGATACGAAGCAAGCTGATCAACAACTCCGTGGCGCAGTTGTACTGCCAAACGGGACTGGTAAAGATCAAACTGTTGTTGTATTTGCTAAGGGTGACAAGGCTAAAGAAGCTCAAGAAGCCGGTGCTGACTTTGTTGGCGACGACGACTTAGTTGCTAAGATCCAAGACGGCTGGTTAGATTTCGACGTTGCCATTGCAACGCCTGATATGATGGCCCAAGTTGGTCGTTTAGGTCGGGTCCTTGGTCCTAAGGCTTGATGCCTAACTAAGACGGGTACTGTTACCATGGACGTTGCAAAGGCTGTTAACGAATCAAAAGCTGGTAAGGTTACTTACCGGACTGACCGTGACGGTAACGTTGCTGTTCCTGTTGGTAAAGTATCATTTGATGCTGACAAGTTAGTTGAAAACTTGAAGACCATCTCAAACGTTGTTATTACTGCACGTCCTGCTGCTGTTAAGGGGACTTACGTACAACACGTTTCGATTGCTTCAACCTTTGGCCCAAGTGTCAACGTTGATGTAACGACGCTTTAATAATTTAAAAAATCCCGTATTGACTTTCATCTAAGAATCTAGTATTCTTAGAAGGTTGATATTGTTCTGCCCAAGACTCAGGTGCTCCGGCCTTAATTTACCTGCCGAGGAAGATGTGAAGTTAAACTTACATTTCTCTCTATGTCATGGCGGACATAGGGATTTTTATTCCTATTATTTTGCAGGAGGTGAAACTAATGAGTGAACAAGCTATTGCTGTTAAAGCACAACATGTTGAAGAAGTTGTTAAGCGTTTCGAAGCCGCTCAAGCAGCTATTGTAGTTGACTACCGTGGCTTGACGGTTGCTGAAGTAACTGACTTACGTAAGCAATTACGTGATGCCGGTGTTTCAATGAGCGTTATCAAGAACAAGGTTTTGACCCGTGCCGCAGAAAAAGCTGGCTACGCCGATTTAAACGACGTCTTTGCTGGCCCTACTGCCGTTGCATTCTCTAACGAAGATGCAATTGCACCCGCTAAGATCTTGAAGAAGTTTGCTGACAGTCACGCTGCCCTTGAATTAAAGGGTGGGATGGTTGAAGGTAAAGTTGCTACGCTCGACCAAATCAACGAATACGCTACGATGCCAAGTCGTGAAGACTTGTTGTCAATGCTTGCTAGTGCCTTGTCTGATCCTATGCGTAAAATTGCGCGTGCGGTTAAGGCTGTCGCTGACAAGGGTGAAGGCGAAGCTGCCTAACCCACCACTACTACTAATAATCCCACAATAAATGGAGGAAACAAAAATGGCTTTTGATAAAGATGCTATCATCGCTTCATTAAAAGAAGCGTCAATCTCAGATTTAAACGACCTTGTTAAGGCAATCGAAGAAGAATTCGATGTCTCAGCTGCTGCTCCAGTTGCAGTTGCTGCTGCTGGTGCCGATGGCGGTGCTGCTAAGGATTCATACGATGTTGAATTGACTGAATCAGGCGACCAAAAGGTTAAGGCTATCAAGGCTGTCCGCGAAATCACTGGTCTTGGTTTGAAGGACGCTAAGGGTCTTGTTGACAACGTACCTTCAGTTATCAAGGAAGGCGTTTCAGAAGACGAAGCCAACGAACTTAAAGCTAAGCTTGAAGAAGTTGGTGGCGTGGTTACCCTTAAGTAATTTAAGGATCCCGCTCAAAAAACGGTTTGCGATTTATCGCAGACCGTTTTTTATTTTGCTCTCAATAACGTTGATTTAACGGTGCAACTCAACGTTAGCTTACGTTTGTGTCCAGCGTAAGCATGTGAAGTTTGTGAAGTGATTCTGGTTTTATATGGTGGGAGGATGCCGCGGGAGGCTCCGGCGCTATGCGGAGCTGGAACGCAGTGGCTCACTCCGGAGCTAGGAATGGAAGAAGACCACTTCCATGCCGGATCTCCTCCGTCTCGCGTATGACATAAGGCACTCGCACCCCGAAACTCACGGGGCACGACTGCCTAAGTCATACCGACACTACT
>NZ_BBAD01000108.1 GCF_001311075.1 Secundilactobacillus similis DSM 23365 = JCM 2765 | reverse complement strand
CGTCAGCAAGACGACACCAAAAAGCCCGGCGACAACGTTAAAGTTATCGCCGGGCACATGATACTAAAGTCCCATGCTACAGCACGTGAAGATTAGGGTTAGTCAACTGGCCAGAAAGCGCCTGTTGGGCTAATAACCCGTTGTGTTCGCAGATTTCGTATAGTGATTGGTAGGTCACATCTGAAAGTAAGAGGCCACAGTCTGAGACATCCGCGTTGTAGATAATTGCTGTTGAAGGCGTATCGACCTTCATCTCAGAGGCAAGACGTTGGTCAGCTTGGAAAGCCCGTTTCGCTAAATCGGACTGACGATCTTCTTCAAACATTGGCAAATCTAATTTGACGGCTTTAGCGACATCAATTGCTAGGTCGTCTGAATAGGGCGTTTCAGCTTCAACCAAACGATCCTGAAGGGTCAATAAGAATTGACGACCCTTTTTTTGCCTTGGAAGAGCGCAGCTTTATAGTCTAAGATAATGCGGTAATGTAAGTTAAATTGATCGTTACGAAGACTCAAATCGTGGCAATCTTGATGAGTTGATTTCAGGTGTTGATCGATAATCTGCGGATTGAGTAATGGGATAAATTGATAGGACACGTCGCCGAATACTTGATCGGCAAGCTTTAGGATACATCGTTCCGACTTCATACAGCGACTGCCTAATGGGTTAATAAAAAGGTACACTTCTAACAAAGTTTTTTCCTCCATTATTTAGTCGTTAGGTACTAACGACCATCGGTTCAAACACAATCATATAGCATTCGTGATGAATTGCAAGTAAGTTGTTTGGGACACCCAAGGGCCCTGTTACTGAATTGGCACAGTTAAATTACTTTGTCGTATCACGTATTTTTACCGGGTTTTGTCAAGAAAAAAGCGTTGAAGCTAAATGACTGGTCTAGGCTATTGGGCTTGGGTTGGGACTTGGTTACGGTTACTTAGCCAGTGCCAATCAGGTTAAATCAGCCTTCAAAACGGTCGGCCGATTATGCGGTGAAAACAATGACACAAATGATTTATGTTTCGCCGAAATATGATAGAATTGAGGGTGTTTGTTGCAGATTGTACAAACAAACACCAAGGATTTCGAGGTGAATGGATTGATTGAGAATTGGGATCACTTTTTACTGCCCTATACCCAGGCAGTGGATGAATTAAAAGTTAAATTACGGGGTATGCGAAAACAATTTCAAAATCAAAATCAACGACCACCAATTGAATTTGTAACGGGGCGGGTCAAGCCGGTGGCAAGTATTAAAGAAAAAATGACCCGTCGCCATGTGAGTGAGGAACGTTTGGAACAAGATATGCAAGACATTGCTGGGTTACGAATCATGTGCCAGTTCGTGGAGGATATCTATCAGGTCGTGGACCTGCTTCGAAAGCGGTCAGATATGACGATTTTGGAAGAACGGGACTACATCCACAATGAAAAACCAAGCGGCTATCGCTCGTACCACATTGTAATCGAGTATCCGGTTCAAATGGTCACGGGTGAAAAACGAATCTTAGCTGAGGTTCAGGTTCGAACGTTAGCCATGAATTTCTGGGCAACGATTGAACATTCTTTGAACTATAAGTATCAGGGCGCTTTTCCAGAAGAATTGAGTGCGCGATTGCAGCGGGCTGCGGAAGCGGCCTTTAAACTCGATACTGAGATGTCAGAGATTCGCGAAGAGATTCAGGAGGCCCAACACCTATTTTCATACGGTAAGGCACCGACTGAACGGACAGATGATGAGAGTAAGAAGGATGATCAACGGTGAAAATATCGATTTTTAGTAATCCGGGGGACGCTTCTAAACAAGTCTCGGACGCATTAAAGGCCAAAATTAAGGCTGAAAAGTTAACACTGGACGATGAACATCCTGATATTGTGATCACGGTTGGGGGCGATGGGACGTTATTGACGGCCTTTCACCACTTTCGGGATCAATTAGCCACGATTCGGTTTGTTGGGATCCATACGGGCCATCTGGGATTTTACACGGATTGGCGAGACTATGAAGTTGATGAGTTGATCGATAGCTTAGCGCATGATAACGGTCAAAGTGTCAGCTATCCACTATTGGATATTTTTATCAAGTATGGCAATGGTCAAAAGGAACGGTTATTAGCTTTGAATGAAGCGACGATTAAAAAGGTGACCGGGACGATGTTGGCCAACGTATACATTAAAGATCAATTGTTTGAAGTATTTCGAGGAGACGGCCTTTGCGTTTCAACGCCAACCGGTTCCACGGCTTACAATAAGTCGACCGGTGGGGCAGTCCTTAGTTCAGAACTGAAGGCAATTCAAGTTTCAGAAATTGCCTCGATCAATAACCGGGTGTTTCGAACACTAGGGTCACCAATCGTCATTTCACCTAACGAATGGGTGCGAGTTGAACCGGTCAATTCCGATGAAAATTTGATGACGTGTGACCAGATGATGGTGGAAAATCGCCTGATCGACTCAGTGACGTTCCGAATTTCAAAACAACGGATCAATTTTGCACAGTACCGGCACACCCAGTTCTGGAAACGGGTTTCTGAATCCTTTATCGGGGTTAAACCAAATGATTAGGTTTTCGTGGCCCTATTTAGGCGAGGTCCCGATTTACGTACGGACTTTTTTGAGACAACAGGGAATCAGTCGAACTTTGTTGAAGCAGATCAAATTCAGTGGTGGCAATATTCAGGTAAACGGTGAAGTTGTGCGGGTGACCCACCGGATGGTGACTGGTGATCAGTTAACCGTTACGTTGCCGCCTGAAACGGCAAGTGAACGGATCAACGCGTCTCAAGTGCCACTGTCAATTTTATATGAAGATGATCACTTTTTAGTCGTTAACAAACCAGCGGGAATTGCCTCGGTGCCGTCCCACTTGTATCCCGATGATACGCTCGTCAATCGCGTTAAGGGGCATTTAGAGGCGATTCAGGCGCCGAGTCAGGTGACCCACATTGTGACCCGGCTTGACCGCGAAACGAGTGGTGTGGTGATTTTTGCCAAGCACCACTTTGCCCATACCGTGTTGGATACGCAGTTGAAACAGCATTCGATTCGAAAAACTTATGTTTGTCTGGCGCAGGGGCAGTTTGCCAAGCGTCACGAGCTGATTGATGCGCCGATTGGCCGAGCACCGGAATCATTTATTAAACGGATGGTTCGCCCGGATGGAAAACCAGCACAAACTGAGTACTGGCGAATCAATCAGTTTCGGCAAACAGCGCTATTACGTGTTCGGTTACATACGGGGCGAACCCATCAGATTCGGGTTCACCTGTCAGCTTTAGGACATCCGCTGGTTGGCGACTTCCTTTATGGTCAGCAAACCAATCCTTGGATCCGCCGACAAGCCTTACACTGTGCCGCGGTTAGTTTTATAACCCGTTTAGTCAACAAGAGGTAACGTGTTATGCGCCGTTACCGGCGGATCTGGCAGCGGCAATTCAAGCAGAATCTCAGCTATAAACTGGTCGAGTTCGAATGGTAGCTACTAAAAAACGTCATGGCTTCCTAGAAAGAAGTCATGGCGTTTTTTAACTCATTTAGTTAGCGGATTGAAAAGACTGTGCCACAGCGGTAATACCAAGTTGGGCTTCCAGTTCGGTCGCGTCATTAACGTTAAGGGCGACTAATTGAATCCCAGCGGCAGTGCAGAGATTTTGAAGTCGGGAAAGATCAGCAGTTTGTTGATCAGCATGCCCGCTGGCATAAACCCGTTCAAAATCATGATCGGCTAACCAAGTGATCGTTTCGGTCTGAACTTCGGGTGTCATATCATCGATGCCGTTAGCAAAGGATAACGACATGCCACCAGCTGCCGCAATCAAGTTGGTCATCGCTTCAGTATCAAGCTGGTGATCAGGCGTTAAGGCGCTAAAAATGGCGGCATCGGCACCAAGTTGCTGGGCTTCTAATAGGTCAGCTTCCATAATTTTTAGCTCCGGATCAGTGTAGGCAAACGAGTGTGCGTTGGGACTGATCCAAACGCTGAGGGTTGCTTCGTGATCGTGGGCGTATAGCGTTGCTTCTGCAATCATGCCTTTACTGGGGGTAACACCGGCGGACGCAATGCTTAAGCGTTGGTGTTCTTGATGAATAGCAGCGGGTAGGTCGGTGTAGGTTTCGATAATGGGTTCTGTTAGAATCAAAGTGAGTCTCTCCTTTAATAGTTGCGTAACATCGGTTGCGCGGTTAATGAATCGATTATAAACTGTTACGATAATTATGTCATACTTAGCGCGCTCGAATAATGAAATTTCACTGAAAATAATTAAAGTTGTGGGATGGGAGTGGGAACGTTGAAACGAACTGGACACAGATTAACGAGTTGGTTTACCGAAATGGTCTTGAACAACCAAGTCGTTGTGGCGTTGATGATTAGTTTGCTGATTTTGCTAAATCTATTGATTTTAAGTCGATTACCCGGACTTTGGACACCAATTCGGTCGTTATTTGATATTTTAGGGATCCCGATTATTATCGCAGGGGTGGGGTATTACTTGATCAATCCACTGGTTGATCGGTTGCAACGACGGTTTCATGTTAATCGACTGGTGACGATCACCGGTATCTTTTTAATTATTATCGGGTTGATCGTCTGGGGGTTATTTACAATCGTTCCCATTATTCAAGAGCAGTTTTTATCGTTGCTGCGTAATTGGCCGCGTTACTGGGATCACTTGGAAGCATTCGTTTTACAGGCCTTTCCGGGAGCAACATTTAAGGAATTTCGTGGTCAAATCACCAATCTAAACCAAGATCTTGCGGCTGTACTCAGTGGCGGAAAACAATCACAGTTTATGAAATTGTCATTGAATTCATTGGCGAGCTTTGTGTCGCATTTGTCGACCATACTAATTGCGCTCATTACGGCCCCGTTTATTCTGTTTTACCTGTTGAAAGACGGTCAGCGGGTGCCATCATACTTGGCCCATTTTGTCCCTTACCGGATGCGGGAATCGTTTTTACGCATCTTGACGGATATGAACCGGCAAGTTAGTAACTACGTTCGGGGACAACTGACGGTGGCCTTTTTCGTTGCCGTGATGTTTTCGGTTGGTTACGGAATCATCGGGCTTAAGTTTGCGTTGCTACTCGGGATTACCTCAGGTATCTTGAATTTGATTCCATACCTAGGCTCTTTTCTGGCGATGGTGCCATCAATCGTGGTTGGCGCGTTTATTTCACCCGTGATGCTGATCAAGGTGCTGATTGTCTTTGTCATCGAACAAACCTTGGAGGGGCGGGTGATCTCACCATTGGTATTGGGAAATACTTTGTCGATTCATCGTGACGATTATTTTCATTCTGTTGGCTTCGGGGAAACTATTCGGCATTGTGGGTGTTATCTTGGGCATTCCCGGTTATGCGGTGTTGAAGGTCATTTTGACGGAGCTGTTTCATTGGTACCGGCAACATTCGGATTTTGAGAAGCAATCAGAATGATTAGGTCGGTCTACTTCGGAAGCACAGTAAAATCTAAATGGTGGCGCTTTCAATGGAAACGCTAATTTAAAACTGGCTGATAGCAACGTCTGGGGTGACTTGGTTGATAAGGTCGCCCTTGCGAATTAGCTTGCATTATTCGTGATTTAGTGTTAAATTATTCTTCGAGAAATCGTTCGGGAGCGGATGTCGAGAAATCGTCAGCCACTGTCGAATTTGCACTTCATTAACGCAGTTCCTCGCCGTGTTGACACCGAGGGGTTGCGTTTTTTTCTGTCTACAGGTAGCATTTAGATAACTAAGTGATGAGAGCGAGGAAGTTGTAACATGGCAAACCACATTGTTTTATTTGAACCACTTATGCCGGCCAACACCGGTAACATTGCCCGGACCTGCGCCGGTACAGATACGATTTTAGATTTAATTGAACCACTGGCTTTTCAGTTGACGATGCTCACTTAAAACGGGCCGGTTTAGATTATTGGGATAAGGTCGATATTCGTTACCATGATAACTTACAAGCCTTCATGGCAACGGTGCCGGATCTATCACGGTTGTTTTTAGTTTCTAAATTTGCGAACTATGCGTACAGCCAACGGGATTATACCGACGTTGCTGGTGGTGACTTTTACTTCATGTTTGGTAAGGAGACAACGGGTCTGCCAGAGCCATTTATGCGCCAACATACGGAACAAGCCATTCGAATCCCTCAAGATGATTCTCATATCCGGGCACTGAACTTATCTAACTCTGCTGCCATCGTGATTTATGAAGTGCTGCGCCAGCAAAACTTTGGCCACCTTGAGCTAAGCCATACGTACGAAAACGATAAGTTAAAATAAGGTGCCAAAGTAGGAGGGCGATTTTGTGGCACAAAAACGAAAAACAACCCGCCGGAAAACGACAACCACGCGGCGTCGACCAACTAAGCGGGGCCGAAAGTCGAGCCAACCGAGTTACACTGTTAACCTGATTGGCGGCATCGTTGCAGCGCTCTGTTTACTTGCACTCTTTCAAACGGGGTTTATTGGCCGGTTCGTTGCCAATATCCTTCGCGTGATTGTTGGGGATACCTACGTCGTTCCCGCTTTACTAGGAATTGCTGCTGGTCTTGCGTTGGTGGTGACTGGCAAGTGGCCACGGTTACCTGGCCGCTATGTTTGGTCAGGCGTTTTGATTTACCTAGGCGTACTGTTGTGGTTAGAAACTTCAGCATTTTTGCAGCTCAATCAACACACTGGGTTTGTGGCGTACACGTGGCAATTAGTTGGTGATGATTTTGCTAACGATAGTGTGAATGCCATTCTTGGTGGTGGGACGATTGGGGCGCTGATGCTGACCGTCACCAGCTTTTTAGTCGCCTTTGTCGGGTCTCGGATCGTTGCAGTCGCACTGATGTTGGTTGGTGCAATGATTTTGTTCAACGTTTCGGTTGGTCAGGTCATGCACGTGATTGAAGTTGTTGCAGCCTTTTGCTGGTCTAAAGCAGGTTGGGTGGCTGATCGGTTGATGGCGGGGATTGCACGTTTGAAACAGATTCAGGCTAACCGACCGAAACGGCCAGTTAAGCAACCCAAGCCAGCGGTGACTGAAACAACCACACAACCAGAAACGACCACGCCACTAACGGCACCGGAAGATAAGACGTTACCAACACCGGTAGCGGAACGGTCAACGACTGCAGATACGGTGCCAATTAACGTGGCGACGCAACGCAGTAAAGCGCCGGCTATTCCTCCGGCTCAATCAGCGGCTGAGGAGGGCGATGATGAGCCAATTATGGTCTCATCGGTTGATGAAGATCCTAACTATCAGTTACCGGATACGTCACTATTGACGCCGATTCCCCAAAAGGATCAAAAAGATGATTATGATCTGATCGAAAAAAATACTAAAATCCTAAAGCAAACCTTGGACAGTTTTGGCGTTGACGCTGAAATTAAACACGTTAACTTAGGGCCTTCCGTGACCGAGTATGAATTGCACCCTGCAATTGGGGTCAAGGTATCTCGAATCGTTAATCTGGCGGATGATCTCGCGTTAGCTTTAGCTGCTAAAGATATTCGGATTGAAGCACCGATTCCTGCAAGTCACTTGTTGGGATCGAAGTGCCAAACCGCGAGATTTCAACGGTGTCGTTCCGAGAAGTGAGCGAAGCAGTCCCACATGGGCCAGCACACCTATTGGAGGTCCCGTTAGGACGCGATGTAACTGGGCAAGTAATCACCTCTGATTTAACCAAGATGCCTCATTTGCTGATTGCGGGTTCTACCGGGAGTGGTAAATCAGTTGCGATTAACGGCATTATTACCAGCATTTTGATGAATGCAAAACCCAATCAGGTCAAGTTGATGTTAATTGATCCGAAGAAGGTTGAATTAAGCGTTTATAATGGGATTCCGCACTTGCTGACACCAGTGGTTTCTGAACCGAAAAAAGCAGCGCGCGCGTTGCATAAAGTGGTTCACGAAATGGAACAGCGTTACGATCTGTTTGCTAAAGTGGGACAACGAAAAATCTCGACGTATAATCAATTTGTTCAAGAACAAAATCAAACCACGGATAAGCCGTTACCAACGTTGCCCTATATCGTGGTGATTGTCGACGAATTAGCCGACTTGATGATGACGGTGTCCAACGAAGTGGAAGATGCCATTATTCGCCTCGCCCAAATGGGGCGGGCAGCCGGAATTCACATGATTATTGCAACGCAACGGCCATCCGTCGACGTTATTACCGGTTTGATCAAGGCTAACGTGCCATCCCGAATCGCGTTTGCAGTTTCCAGCGGGGTTGATTCCCGGACGATTCTGGATGCGAACGGTGCTGAAAAGCTACTTGGACGCGGGGATATGCTGTATCAACCTATTGATAAAAATGCCGGCATTCGAGTTCAGGGAGCGTTTATCCCTGATCAAGACGTTGAACGGGTGACCGACTTTATTCGTGAACAGCAAACGGCTGAGTATGATGAACAGATGATGGTAACGGATGACGAAGTCGCGGAGGAACAAGCCAGTTCTGAAGATGAACTGTTTGACGATGCGCTAAACTTTGTTGTTGATCAACAAAAAGCTAGTACATCATTGTTACAGCGCCACTTCCGAATCGGTTACAATCGGGCAGCTCGCTTGATCGATGATTTGGAACAAGGTGGTTTTATTGGTCCGCAAGAGGGCAGTAAACCACGGCAAGTTTATAAGCAAAAACCACCAACGGATGATGAGCTTTAAATCAGCAGTTGTTAGCCACCTGTCAGTATCTGATGGGTGGCTTTTTTGTTGTGTACACTATTGTTTGTGTCCAGCGTAAGGGTTGGGTGCGATTTTGGTGTCGGCTGTTTGTCATCGCTTCGCTCGCCAAAGCCGT